>JADLFC010000132.1 GCA_020845775.1 Deltaproteobacteria bacterium | reverse complement strand
GATAATTCTTACTTTAGCGGCACTTGATAAACTTATAAACATTCTGTGCGCTAAGGGATTCGAGGTTATTGGTCCAGTTTTGCGCGATGGCGTTATAGTCGTCGACAGAATTAATGGGATTAGCGATTTGCCAAAAGGAGTGGTCGACCATCAAGAAGCTGGGAGCTATAGCACAAAGCGAGAAGAAAGCGAGAGACTCTTTGCTTTTACCGTAGGACCACAGTCGTGCAAGCATTACCTTAGGCCGCCAGTTCAAACATTGTGGAAATCTAAACGACTTGAAGATAAGTCCCTAGAGATTTATCCGGCAGCCAGCGAAGTAAAAAGGCTAGCTTTTTTCGGCATTCGTTCTTGCGAACTCCATGCCATGATTATTCAGGATAAAGTTTTTATGGGCAAAGAATTCGTGGATGAGGACTACAAGAAGCGCCGCGAAAATATTTTTATAGTTGCCTTAAATTGCACTCGCGCAGGGAACACGTGTTTTTGCACGTCTATGAATACGGGCCCAAAAGTATCTTTTGGGTTCGATCTAGCGCTTACTGAAGTATGTAGTCCAGAGGAGCATTTTTTCGTCGCAGAAGTTGGCTCCTTAACGGCTGAGGAATTAATAAGGGAAATTTCTCATCGAGTAGCCTCGCTTGAGGAAGTGGCTGCCGCGGAAAGACTTGTGGCTGCCGCGGCAAATGAGATGGGTAGAAGCTTAGAAACGAAAAACATTAGAAATACTCTTTGTAACAATTTGGAACATCCGCGATGGGAAGCAGTAGCGGAAAGATGCTTAAGTTGCACCAATTGCACTATGGTGTGCCCCACCTGTTTTTGTAGTAGCGTGGACGATATTAGCAGTTTAAGTGGGAACGAGGCGTCTAGGGTTCAGAAATGGGACTCTTGTTTTTCACAGCAGTTTTCCTACATTCACGGTGGAACCATACGCTGTAGCGTGAAGTCGCGTTATCGCCAGTGGCTAACTCACAAATTTGCTACTTGGATCGATCAGTTTGGAACTTCTGGTTGCGTGGGTTGTGGTCGCTGTATAACCTGGTGCCCAGTTGGAATTGATGTAACAGAAGAAATCGCTGCCATTCGGGAGAGTTAAGATTAGAATGAAACAAATAAAAGCCCTACTCTGCGAGCATCCTTTCTTTCAGGGCCTAGATTCTAGCTACATAGAGCTGATGGCCGGATGCGGTAAAAATGTGCATTTTAAAGAGGGTGAAATAATATTCCGCCAGGGAAGCGCGGCCAATGCGTTTTACATAATACGCAAAGGTTCGGTCGCTCTCGACATCGACGTTCCACCGCGTGGGCTAATAACCATAGACACCGTAAAAGAGGGAGAAGTCTTGGGAGTATCTTGGCTGTTTCCGCCTTACCGCCTGCAATTCGACGCTAGGGCACTAAAACCAGTAAGCGCTATCGAGCTAGATGGACAATGTTTACGAGGAAAATGCGAGACAGATCCAAAATTGGGCTACGAACTAATGAAGCGCTTTGCCGGAATTGCCGCCGATAGATTGCAGGCAACGCGCATTAGACTCTTAGATATGTACGGCGAGCACGAAGAGGTATAGCAAACGTGAATGGCATGTTGCCGATACCATATAGAATTAAAGCTAAACGCATAGAAGCACCAAATGTCGCCACCCTTTACCTGGAGCCGCGTGGAAATGAGCAGCTTGCTCCTGCTAAACCAGGACAGTTTAACATGCTCTACTGTTTCGGCATTGGAGAAATTCCCATTTCATATAGCGACGTCGATACCTCTACAAACATCATCCCTCACACAATTCGAGGAGTCGGCGCCGTTAGCAGAGCACTCCTGCAAACAAAAAAGGGAGATATCATTGGACTAAGAGGCCCATACGGAAGTCACTGGCCAATTGAAGAAGGTTTTGGCAGAGACATTGTAGTAATCGCGGGCGGGATAGGATTAGTGCCACTTCGGCCATTAATTCACCTTATTGCAACACAGAGAAACAAAATCAACAATGCAGTTATCTTCTACGGAGCGCGCTCTCCCAAAGATATTCTTTTCAAAAAAGAATTTACGCGCCTGGAACGCAATTTAAAACTAGAAGTAATCGTAGACATAGCAACAGATGGTTGGATGGGAAATGTGGGGGTAGTAACGTCTCTGCTCTCAAAAGCCAGCGCAAATTACAATGACAGCATCGCCTTTGTTTGCGGTCCAGAAATAATGATGCGCTTTGCTATTGAAAAGTTAATAGCTTTAGGACAAACACCAAACAACATTTTCCTATCGATGGAACGAAACATGAAGTGCGCTATAGGCCATTGCGGGCATTGCATGTTCGGCTCGCATTTTGTTTGCAAGGACGGCCCAGTCTTTCGATACAGCGACGTTGAAGAGTTTTTTGTCGTAAGAGAATTTTAATATGCCAAGACACAAAAAACCCAAGCTCGCCGTTTGGAAATTTACCTCCTGCGATGGTTGTCAACTTAGCATTCTCGACTGCGAAGAAGAGCTTCTCGCAATAGCCTCGCGCCTTGAAATTGCATATTTTCTCGAAGCAAGCAAACGAACTATGCGAGGCCCTTACGACATATCCATAGTGGAAGGTTCGGTTTCCACACCTGAGGAAATTAAGCGCATACAAGACATTCGCAGCAACTCTCGTATAATTGTAACTGTAGGTGCTTGCGCGGCATCGGGAGGCATTCAGGCACTTAAGAACTTTCGCGACAAAAACGATTTTTTATCATTAGTCTACGCAACCCCGAGCTACATATGTACACTCGACACAGCTTTACCTATATCTCGCTACGTGCCAGTTAACTTTGCTCTACAAGGCTGCCCAATCAACAAAGGACAGCTATTGAATCTAATATGCGCCTTACTAGAAGGAAGAACACCTAATATTCCAACCTATAGCGTTTGCGTAGAGTGCAAGCTTAAAGGTAATATATGCATTTTGGTTAGCAAAAATGCGCCTTGCCTAGGCCCCGTGACGCAGGCTGGCTGCGGAGCTATATGCCCCACTTATAACAGAGCGTGTTATGGGTGCTTTGGTCCAAAGGAAACGCCTAATGCAACAGCACTTGCAAGCGAACTAAAGACCTGTGGTTTTAGCAATGCGGACATAGCTCGGGTGTTTAGAACCTTTAATCCAACGCGCGAAGAGTTTTATCAAATAGGCAGGCAGTATGAGCGAAGCAAAAAATCAGACTAAGACTATAAAAGTCAATTACCTAGCACGCGTTGAGGGAGAGGGTGGTCTTTTCATAAAGGCACAAAATGGCAAAGTAAAAGATGTCCAGCTAAGAATATTCGAGCCTCCTCGCTTCTTCGAGGGACTTTTAGTTGATCGGGCTTTTACCGAAGCGCCCGACATAACGGCTCGCATTTGTGGAATCTGCCCCGTAGCGTATCAAATGAGTGCCTGCCAGGCGATGGAGAACGCTTGCGGCATAACAGTCGATGGGCCATTAAGAGATCTAAGAAGACTCCTCTATTGTGGCGAATGGATTAAAAGCCACGTGCTTCACATCTACATGCTCCATGCACCCGATTTTCTGGGCTATGAGGGCGTTGTTCAGATGGCTAAAGACTTTCCTCAAGAAGTAGAGCGAGGACTTCGCTTAAAGAAAGTCGGAAACGATCTAATGTCATTAGTAGGCGGGAGAGATATTCATCCAATCAATGTTTGCTTAGGTGGATTTTACAAAACCCCCACTTTTAGAGAACTACTTGAGTTTGCCGACAAACTGAAACAAGCTCACGAGGACGCGATAAAAACTCTAGAATGGCTTTCTACATTTAGATATCCACAGCTTGAAAGAGGCTACCTATTTGTCTCTCTTTGCCATCCTCACGAATACCCCATAGACCGTGGAAAGGTAATTTCGAGCGCTGGACTAAACATCGACGTTTCGCAATTTGAGAACTTTTTCTTTGAAAAGCACCTTCCTCATTCTACCGCCCTACATGCAACGCACATTGACGCGGACAAAAAGGAAAGAGATTATCTCGTCGGCCCCATGGCGCGCTTTAACCTAAATTTTAACTGCCTTACGCCCACGGCTAAATATTACGCAGAGCAACTAGGCCTAACTCCGCCGTGCACCAACCCATTTAAAAGCATCGCAATTAGAGCTATTGAAGTTCTATATGCCATCGAAGAGGCTTTACGCCTAATTGACTCATACCATGCGCCCTTTAGCTCTAAAATGCCGATCACTCCCAAAGCCAACAACGGTTATGGTTGCACCGAAGCACCGCGCGGCATTCTCTATCATCGCTACGAAATCGACGAGCAGGGAATAATTAAAGTCGCAAAAATCGTCCCACCTACATCGCAAAACCAAAAAATAATCGAGGAAGATTTGCGACATTTCGTAGAACGATATTTTTCTCAGGGACAAGCAGTTTTACAGCACCATTGCGAACAAGCAATTAGAAACTACGACCCTTGCATTTCATGCGCGACGCATTTTTTAAAACTACATATCGATGAAGAGTAAACTTTCCACAACAGACGCTTTTCATCCAACAGTTGCCATAATTGGCATTGGAAACTCCTATCGTGGAGACGATAGCGTAGGATTAGTAGTGGCAAATAAACTAACCCATTTGCAGAGCGAGCACATTCGCGTCGAGCTACTAGATAGAGACACGTCGCCATTAATAGATATTTGGCGGAATCTCGATACAGTCATCCTAATTGACGCCACTGTAGCGATTGAAAAACCAGGCAGGATTCGTCGACTAGACGCTTTAAGCTTTTCTTTCGACGATGACTTTCTTTCGTTTTCTACTCATTCGCTAGGTCTCATGCAGGCAATTGAACTAAGTAAGGTTTTAGAAATATTGCCATCTAAACTAATAATTTACGGCATTGAGGGTGAGAACTTTGGACACACTACGGAACTTTCGCCTGCGGTTATAAGCATAGTAGAAGATGTTGTAGCAACGATTACCGCAGAGGTAGATTCCTTACTACAGAAACAGGAGATTTGAGCTATGCACGAGGCATCAATGATAAGAGATTTGGTATTAAAAATCGAGCAAATCGCTAAGGAGCAAAGCGCCGAGTCGGTATCCGTCGTAAGAGTCAAACTGGGGGCCTTAAGTCACTGTTCTGCAGAACATTTTAGAGAGCATTTTGAACAAGAGGCACTAGGCACTTGTGCCGAGAACGCATTATTAGAAATCGAGGAGCTAAGTGATGAGCGCGACGAAAAGCTTGCGCAAGCAATTCTTCTCGACAGCGTAGATTTAAAATAATGACGTCGGGCTTTTTTCACAATAGCGCCTTGGATGCGAAATCAGATATTGAGCGCGTTAAAGCTTTAATAAAGGGAGTGGTTCAGGGAGTAGGATTTAGACCTTTGGTGTTTAGACTTGCTACCGACTTGGTTTTATTCGGAAGCGTAAAAAATACTTGTCACGGCGTCTGCATCGATATTGAGGGAACAAAGGAAAAGATTGATATTTTTTTCAAAAATCTAAACAAAAAGGCTGTTAGTCCGATTAGCATTTCAAGTATTGACCGCTCTAGCGAACCGCTTCTGGGCTATAAAGTTTTTTCCATAGAGAAAAGCACAGATGAACATTCTCACAGCAGCGCACTTTCGCCCGATCTAGCGATTTGCGGCGAATGTATTGCTGACATTTCCGACTCTCGCAATCGGCGCTACCGTTATCCATTTACCACTTGCAGCGCCTGTGGGCCTAGATTTAGCATTGTTGAATCACTGCCATACGACCGCGATAACACTTCAATGCGTGCGTTTCAAATGTGTGCACAGTGCAGGGAAGAATTTGAGAATCCAAGCAATCGGCGCTTTCACGCACAGACAAATGCTTGTAGTGCTTGTGGGCCTGAGCTTAAACTATTGGATTCGAGTGGAAAACTTCTATTATGTGGCGATGCTGCGCTAAGTGCGACAGTTAATTACATAAAGAAAGGTCATATCGTCGCTTTAAAAGGCTTGGGAGGATTTCAACTCTTAGCAGACGCTACTAGCGACCAAGCTGTATCTATTCTGCGAGAGCGCAAGCAGCGAAAGTCTAAACCTTTTGCAGTCATGTTTCCCTCCCTTAGCGAGTTAACAAGACATTGCCTTACCTCCATTTACGAGGAAAATGTTTTAGTTGGACGCCAAGCCCCTATAGTGCTCGTCAGAAAAAAGGCTGCTAACATTTTTGGCCTTTCCGCTTTCGTGGCTCCAGAAAACCCCTTCCTAGGTGCGATGCTCCCTTATACTCCACTGCACTACCTCTTATGTAATGAGCTTGGCATACCAATTATCGCCACTAGTGGAAATCAGTCAGATGAGCCAATTTGCATAGACAACGCGGAAGCCTTGGAGCAGTTGTCTAATATTGCGGACTTATTTTTGGTTCACGACAGAGCCATAATTCATCACGTTGACGATTCGATAGTGCAGTTTATTGACAAGCAGCCGCAGGTAATTAGGCTAGCTCGTGGATTTATTCCGCTGTCAGTCCCTAGAGAAAAAACTGGCGAGTTTGCGCTAGCTACCGGGGGGCATTTAAAAAACGCTGTTGTCATGGCGCTTCATGACGAAATAATAGTAAGTCAATACATAGGCTCGCTCGATACTGGCAAATCTAGGGACGTTTTTTCTAAAGTCGTTAGGAACTTAGAAAACATTTATCGCGCTGCGCCAAAAACTATTATTCACGATTTGCACCCCGATTATTTTTCTACTTCGACGTTTACCTCGCGTCCGGCGGCGAAGATCTCCGTTCAACATCACATAGGACACGCCTTTTCTTGCTTTTGCGAGCACAAACTTTCTTTTCCAGCACTAGCTATTAGCTGGGATGGGACGGGTTACGGCACTGACCAGACTGTTTGGGGTGCTGAGTTTTTTTTGCTTAGGGATAGCGAAGTTAGAAGAGTAGGTAGTTTTAAGCCATTTATGCTTCCAGGTGGAGAGAGAGCCGTTTATGAGCCGCGGCGTTCTGCCATAGGCTTGCTTTATGAAATCTTCGGCAAAGATGTGTTGGGATTTAAAACTCTTCCAAGCATTCAGAGTTTTACTGGAGAAGAGTTAAGTCTTTTGGAACAGATGCTAGAGAAAAAAATAAATTCCCCATATTGCTCCAGCATGGGAAGACTCTTTGATGGTGTTTCATCGCTCTTAGGGTTAGTGCAAAAATCAGACTACGAAGCCGAAGCCGCGATTCGACTAGAATCAATCTCGCAATTGAGTACTTTGAATAAAAGTTATGATTTTAAGTTTAGCTATGCGAATGTTGGAGGTGAGAATATTCTTACTGCAGACTGGGGCTTTTTAATTAGAAGTATTTTGGAAGATATTGGTAACGGCAAACCACAATGCGATATTAGCTTAAAATTCCATCACACCTTGGCTACTATTGCCTGCCGTGTGGCCGAGGTTTTTGGTATCGAACAAATAATTCTGTCTGGCGGCTGTTTTCAAAACAGAACCTTATGTCAGTTAGTTAAGAAATGTTTAGAAGCTAAGAATTTTAGGCCGTTTTTTAATCAATTAATACCGACTAATGACAATGGTTTAGCTTTTGGACAAATGGCGTATTATGAGAAATACTTAAGTCAACAGTGACATAATCGAGGTGCAAAATGTGCTTAGCTGTTCCGGGAGAATTACTTGAAATTACCGATACTAATCCAATTACGCGGCGCGGGAAAGTTTCGTTTGGCGGAATAGTTAAGGAGATAAATCTAGCTTTTGTTCCCGAAGCTACGGTTGGGGACTACGTGCTCGTCCACATTGGCTTTGCGTTAAGCAAAATAGACGAGAAGGAAGCAAAAAGTATATTTTCGTTTATTGAAGACATAGGTCATCTCGAAGAATTAGTCGAGGAGAGATAATGAAGTTTGTAGATGAGTATAGAGATGCCACGGCTGCAAGGCGCATCAGTGAATTAATTCGGGCTAAAACCACGAAACCTTGGAAAATAATGGAAATATGTGGTGGCCAAACGCATTCTATCGTTCGCTTTGGCATAGGAGAGTTGTTGCCACAAGAGATTACTCTCGTCCATGGGCCTGGTTGCCCGGTCTGTGTAACACCTATCGAGGTTATCGACCGAGCGTTGGCAATCGCTTCGCTAAACAACGTAATTTTTTGCACCTTTGCCGATATGCTTCGCGTGCCGGGAACAAGTGGTGATTTGTTTTCTATAAAAGGCCGTGGTGGCGATATAAGGTTTATGTATTCTCCCCTCGAAGCTTTAGCAATAGCTAAGGCTAACCCCGACAAGGAGGTTGTATTTTTTGCAGTTGGATTTGAGACAACTGCGCCCGCAACGGCTATGACTGCGTTTCAGGCAAAGACGGAAAATCTCAGCAATTTTTCATTGCTAGTCTCTCATGTCTTAGTTCCCCCGGCGATAGAAGCCATACTTTGCCCAAAAAACAGCGGCATTCAAGGTTTTCTAGCGGCCGGCCATGTTTGCACAGTTATGGGATATGCGGAGTATGAACCTTTAGCAAAAAAATATGGCGTTCCAATAGTGGTTACTGGGTTTGAACCAATTGATATTTTGAGTGGCATTTATTTGTGCGTTAAGCAATTGGAGGAAGGTCGAGCGGAAGTTGAGAATCAATACTCGCGCTCAGTAAAGCGAGAAGGCGCACGAGAAGCACAAGCACTTGTCAATCAAGTATTTGAGCCAACCATGAGGAAGTGGAGAGGAATTGGTGGCATCGATCGCAGTGGTTTAAAATTTCGACCAGATTACGAAAAGCTTGACGCCGAAATTCGCTTCAATGTCTCTCTTATAGAACGAGAGGAAGATTCGCTTTGCATTAGCGGAAGCATTCTCCAAGGTTTTAAAAAACCTTTCGAGTGTCCGGCCTTTGGGACTAGTTGCACGCCTGAACATCCGCTTGGCGCCACAATGGTATCTTCGGAAGGAGCATGTTCGGCATACTACAAGTATAGAAGAGACGATAGAGAAACGGCGTTTGCGGAAGCCTGAGATTTTTAGAGGAATATGGATGATCCATTTTTAAAAAATTTAAGCTGTCCCATTTCAATTGAGAAATACCCAAATATTACTTTGGCACATGGTGGAGGTGGTCGCATGAGCGACACGCTCATTAGAGAGTTATTTCACAGCGCTTTTGCCAATGAGGTTATTTTAAAGCACTGCGATTCAGCGGTTGTAACCTTGCCGCGAAAAAATATTGCTATGACGACGGATTCGTATGTCGTTTCGCCGTTATTCTTCCCCGGAGGAGACATTGGAAAGATTGCCGTGCACGGCACGATAAACGATCTAGCCATGAGTGGCGCAAGGCCCCTTTATATAAGCGCAGCTTTTATATTAGAAGAGGGTTTTCCGATTGAAAAACTTTGGAAAATAGTTTTATCGATGAAGCAAGCGGCTGATGAATCTGAAGTGCAGATAATTGCGGGTGACACAAAAGTAGTCGATAAGGGAAAATGCGACGGAGTATTTATCACGACTACAGGCGTAGGAGTAATTGAGCACAACTTAGACATTTCGCCAAAGTCGATTGCGGTAGGAGATACTATTTTATTAAGCGGCGATATTGGCCGGCATGGCATTGCCATAATTAGTGCCCGCGAAGAGCTAGACATGAGTTCGACGATCGAAAGCGACTCTGCTCCCCTATGGGCAGCAGTTTGTGAAATGCTACAAGCAGGCATAAACATCCACTGCTTAAGGGATTTAACTCGCGGTGGTCTAGCAAGCGCACTGGTAGAAATAGCAGAAACGAGCAAGCTACATTTTAACGTTAAAGAGCGAGAAATACAGGTTCACGAGAAGGTTAGAGGCGTATCAGAATTTTTGGGCTTCGACCCCTTGCACATTGCAAACGAGGGCAGGTTTATTGCAATTGTTGCACCAAAAGACAGCAATAAGGCGCTTGAAATTTTACGCGCTTACAATGCAGCTGCTAATACAATAGGACACATAGACAAAAAATCCCCTCGCCGCGTTACTCTTGAAACCGTTGTGGGCACCAGGCGAATTGTAGATATGCTGAGCGGAGAACAGTTACCTAGGATTTGTTAGATAGTTTAATAGATCCAACGTTGACATATTAGAGAAGCATTAGTAGTGTAAATTAGGTCATCAAGACCTAATTTACACTACTAGATAACCACTTAATTTTGTTATGCATTTCTACAAAGAACGCGCTCTTGGGGAGAAACTTAAGCAACTTTTTTCTTATTTTCCTGTTGTTGTTGTTAGCGGTGCGCGTCAGGTAGGAAAAACCGAATTAGTAACACACCTCTTTGGGGATATCGCAAAATTAGTCACATTTGACCCAATAATTGATGTTGGAGCCGCTAGAGAAGACCCTGAGCTATTTCTAAATAGCCAAACGACGCCAATTATTCTCGACGAAATTCAATACGTCCCGGCACTTACCGCAGTCATTAAGAGAAAAGTCGATCAAAACCGAGTTCCCGGACAATACATTTTAACAGGGTCTCAGCAGTGGGAGGTTATGAAAAATCTCTCTGAGAGTTTGGCTGGAAGGGCTGTGTTTCTAGACCTGGACAGTTTCTCGCTTAGCGAGATGGCGAATCTCTACGCAGACAAAACATATCGGCCATGGCTTGTTCGTTGGCTCGCAGACCGCAATGAAATCGAACAAAACACCTCGCCAAAGCGCATTGAAATTAACCTCTACGAAACGCTCTGGACAGGTTCTCTACCCGAGGCAACTAGCCTTCCTCGAGATGTCATTACTGATTTTCACGCAGGATACATTAGAACCTATATCGAACGAGATATCCGCTTGCTGCTTACTGAAACAGATTTGGTGAAGTTTAGAAAATTTTATCAGCTTTCGAGCGCGCTTACGGCACAGGAGATAAATTTTTCGGAATTCGGTAGAGAGCTGGGAGCGGATTACAAAGTAGTGCAAAAGTGGCTTTCGGTACTACAGGCCACATTCCAATGGTATGAAATTCCTGCTTACTTCAATAACCCCGTAAAACGCATCGCAAAAAAACCAAAAGGCATCTTCTCTGACACCGGTCTTGCTTGCCACCTTTTAGGAATTCCTAAACCGGAAATCATTGCCGGGCATCCCATGTATGGCCGCCTTTTTGAGAGCTTGGTGATACGAGAGATGATGAAGCAACTTGCGCTAATGCGTCCGAGACCAAATCTATACCATTGGCGAAGTCATAAAAAGCAGGAAGTAGATTTAATCGTCGAATGCGATAACCGACTCTATCCAATCGAAATAAAGGGCAAAAGCAACCCCGATAAGAACGATCTAAGTGGCATAACAGCTTTTCGCCAAGCGTATCCACGAGACAGAGTTGCAAATGGGCTGATAATTTCAGCCGGCGAGCGAGTTTATGCACTATCAGAGAATGATTGCGTTGTTCCCTGGAATGTTTCCTAGAGATCGTTAGTCGTTAAGCACTTTCAGGAAAAGCTTCGTTTTATTGAGCTCTTTATCAATAGTTGCAAGCAGTAGAATTTTCAAAAAAACCCGTGAAAATTATGCTATCATAATAGAATAATGCTTTAAACTTAGCGGGGAATTGCCGATTACCCTAGGTAAGACCTTAGTTTGTATCGATTTTTCAAATGAGGAGCAGTGAATTTTCTCTTGCTAAGAATATGCATAACATTTAATAAAAATAGAGACTACATAACGAGCTTGGTTTCTATGTAGGAATATATTGCAGAGCACGCTTTTATTAAATGCTAGTTATGAACCGATGAAGGTCATCACGTGGCAACGTGCAGTGACTCTTTTTTTTCTCGGCAAGGTCGAAGTAGTTCACGAGTACGAGCATGAAATTAGCTCTGTTTCGATAGCTATTAAAATGCCCTCTGTGGTGCGTTTGCTTCAGTTTGTCCATTTGGGCAGGCGGAAGCCGCCTCTTAGCAAATTAAATGTTTTAGCGCGCGATAATTTTTCGTGTCAGTATTGCGAAAGGGCGCTTACATACCGAGATGCCACTTTCGATCACGTCCTTCCTCGCTCTCAAGGAGGTGGCAATAGTTGGACAAATATCGTAACTGCCTGCCACTCGTGCAATCGAAAAAAAGGTGGCAAGACTCCTCAACAGGCCAAAATGAAGTTATGTAAGAATCCAGTGGAACCAGACTGGCTCCCCGTCCTCACTATGCGAATAGACGTCAAACTGCCGGACTCTTGGATAGTGTTCCTTTCACATAACGCCGACTTACAAAACTAAGTTTTGGTAAGGCGGCATTATTTCCTACTGGGTCAACTCATAACCTGGCTGCGGTGTGCTGCATGGTCGCTTGTTACTAGATCGCCTAATTGCCTCCAAAGCGCGTTTTCGCCTAGGCGCATCTGCCCCAACGTAACCCACAACTTCATCTAGAAATTCGTAGAATAATATTAAGCCATCGAATGGATTATGCTTATTTTTCCATTCTTCATCAGTAACAGCAAATTCTACAAAGGCAACAAACTCCGCCAGGCGATTCTTAGAAATAGTAGCCAAGGAACGACTCCTCGGACGTGGGACATCGTCGTATATATAAACAAATGTAACAAAATCGCGTGCCAGATCTGCCAGGACTTGACTCGGCTGATCAAAACCCTTGTTTACCAACCATCCAAAAAACCAAACACTCGCCATATGAGCACAGCTGTTGACTTCGTTCTCAATCTCGTACGGCTCTTCTCCAATTTTTATCAAGTCATCAAGAAACTCTAGTTTTCTTCTCAAGTCTTCAATAGCAGCGGGTTCAAGCGGTGGTAGTTTTTTCATGACATCACTCCAAAAAATCTCTTACAACAAACGCCCAATGGGGGCGATTAACAGTAACTATAATGCCACATTATCGCTAAGTTGTTGACAAACTGTGCACAATATTTGAGAAATTTATTTATGTATTTATAGCATTTATAGCATTTACAAAAAGGATTTTTGTAAATGCTATAAACAGCAAGTGCGTAAGCACTTGCCAATAAACAACAAATACCGTTTCCAAAAAGTAAAATATTTAACTTACTTTTTGGAAACGGTAT
>JADLFC010000131.1 GCA_020845775.1 Deltaproteobacteria bacterium | reverse complement strand
GCGGGAAGACTTTTTGCTCGATTTAAGTTCGTATTATTCGGATCTAGAATTTCGGCATCGGCTTTCGCCTTTTGGGGCAAATGATCTTACGTATGGCTTAAATGTTAGGTTTTATACCGATGAGACTGAGGGCAGTGAGGTGTTTCACTTTGATCCCGCGGATCGCTCATTGATGTTTTATCGGGGCTTTATCCACGATGAGATTTCGCTCATCGAAGATGTCTTAATGCTAACGCTTGGGTCTCGGTTTGAGGAGAATGAGCAGGTTGGCTTTAATGCATTGCCTACGGCGAGGTTGTTGTGGAGTTTAAGTGATAGGTTTTCTGTTTGGGGTGGTGTGTCGTATACGACTGGGAGTCCGTCTCGAGTGTACGATGATCTATCTCTAAATTACTTTTCCTTTCAGGATGCCGAAAGCGGTCTACCGGTACTCATTCGCACTACGGGTAACGATGCTCTCGACTCGGAAGCGCTGGTTGCATATGAGACCGGCATCTGGGCCGAGCCAAGTGAGTCGCTCTATTTAAGTGCGGTGGCATATTATTTTAGATATGACGATGTAATCAACAACACGATGGGGGAGGCAAGCATTCTGGCTCACGAGTCAGGACTATCTTACCTATTGGTACCGTTTCCTTATGCTAATGAGTTGGAGGCCGATTCGGTGGGTTTTGAGATAGCACTCGACTGGTCTTTTAACAAAACAATTCAAATTGGAGCAACCTATGGTTTTTTACAGATAGATGCAAGGCCGAACGACAGTGGGGATTTGGATTTTGTGGAGGATGCTCCAAAGCATAATGCGACTCTAAGAGGCCATTTCTTGGTAGGTTATGCGGTGGAAGCTGATGTTATTGTAAGGAGTGTTCACGAATTATCTCGATCGGATATAGACAGTTATATTGAGGGAGATGCGCGGCTTGCGTGGTTTCCAGGCGGCAACTGGGAACTGTCGCTGATCGGACGAAATCTATTTGATAGTCGTCATTCGGAATTACGTTCGTCCGTGTTTACGATGCCGTTAAGTTATATAGGACGTAGTGCGTTTCTGGAAGTTGCCTATAAGTATTAGAGTTGCACTAGCCAGTGACAATTATGCGCAATCTAACGCCAGTCGCCATTATTGCATTTCTTAGAAGCATGAAGCCATGGAAGAATGCGCTTTTGGTTTTGCTGTTCGTATTAGTAGCTGCTGCAAATCTGTCAGACGCTAAATGTCAATCCCACCATTTATCGGTAAGTCTGGAACAGACGCTAGCGCGGGCCTATTTGTATATTGTCTTTCGTACGCGGTGGCCGGTTGACAGTATTAACGCAAGAACTGGTTTTAATTTTTGCATCAGCCAAGACCACTCGCTTTTTCAGGAGTTTAGCGAAATATTACCCACAAGGAAACTGCAGGATGTAAGGGTCAATATTATTACGTATAAAACGATTGACGAGCTCAACGAGAATACTTGCCATCTAATCGCTTTAGGGAAAGAACTGGAAGCAAGCAAGCTCATAATTGATCGAGTAAGTTCAACATCAGTGCTAACGATTAGCCACGAGGCGGACATTACGCCGCACGGAGGAATTATTCAACTTATGTTTGGGGAGAAACTGATGCCGCCAAAAATAAATATAGCCGCCATGAGGCAGAGTCACTTAGTCATAGATGCAAACATATTAGCGATTAGCATGCGCGCCTGGAAATAGTTCCCGATATTTCGTGCGCTCAATAGTCTGCCAGTAAAAAAGCTCGTAGTCAGTAAAAAGTTCTTCGCCAGCTGCTATGTCGCGAGACGCGACGTACCATACTTCGCCATTGTGCCATAGATAGCCCGTATTCTGGTGGGCTGCATCAAAATGGTGATTAACATATCGCCCAAGCACCTTTGGATGGGGGCCAGGGTCTATGAAAGAGTTTAAATTCACCATGTAGACGAATCGGCGGTCGCGAGTTCGCAGGACATCCAACAATGACTTTCGCGTTCCAATGTAGCGACATATTCTCTCGCCAGCTGCAACACCTTTGGTAGTAAACAGCCCATTTCCAGCATTGGCTAAGGTAGACGGCTTCACCTCTAGCCAATTAGGTGCATCCACTATCTCCTCAAGGAGATTGTCCTTGAACGGAGGTAAGATTTGGCCCGCTGCCAGCAAGCATCGTGCGGCTATTACCTTACAGCGGTAGGCTATATCAGCGTAAACGCTACTAGCCATTTACGAGCCTCCAACCGAGCTTAAAATCGCATTCCTTTTGCTTTATGAAAGCTATGCTAGTGATCCAAGTGAAGGTTATGTCTTCAGTCATGTGGTTATTAATGTAATTGAGTGCGTTTGAGATAAACTTTAATATTATACATTTAAATAGCAAATTACTGCAATGAAAAAGCGACTGCATTGACGGAATTTCGTGGGAGCTGGTGGTTTGGGTTGTTGCCTCAGGCTACACTGAAGTCTCTGCTGGGAATGCCTGTGTGAAAATGTAGTTGGATCGTCAGAGACTAAACGTTTCGCCTGAAGCAACAACCCAAACCATCAGCTCGCGGGTAACCGAGGAGTTTTTTAATTTGGACCTAAGTGTGTTTTCGCCGGCTAAGAAGCTTCAAAAGCTTAAGAACGTTCCCTCGGCTATATATGTAATGACCTCAGAAGATATTCGTCGCTCTGCAGCTTTCGCCTTTTGCTTACGTATGGCTTAAATATCCGGTTTTATGCCGATGAGACTGAGGGAAGTGAAAAATTTCACTTTACGTCAACGCGGTTCGTATTGAATGGCGGGGAGGAAGTTATGCATAAACGTCGACAGAGGGCTCCCCATCTAGCCCGTCGGAGGCGGTTGTGTGTAACTTCCAGCGGCGGCAAAACACCAACGAAAACTCACGACATGAGAAACTAGCAAATATTTAGGCGTCCTCAATTTGCAACTTTAGGTGCCACGCCAATCCCAATGTTCCCAAACAGGTGACGTGTAGTTACGCGACTGTTTTGGTTTATATGGTATGTCGCCATATAAACTTCAAATATGAAATGCCCCCTTCAATAACTGGAATTGCAGCTTCGTGTCGAGCGACATCCTCGCTAACGCAAGATGGGGAGGCTTTAAGTTTCGGTTACGCTCAGGTCTACCTGGGATAGTTTTGGGAAAAAGCATTTGCTTTGTGGCACTGCTCAGTTGTGAGAGTGTCGGGTTGGCAAATGCTTTTTCGTTGGGGCCTGGTAAGTAGGACCAGAAACGCTTCACCTAAACTTAAAGCCTCCCCATCTTGAATGGGGCACACCTCACAGACTTATTTCGCTCAAGGTTGAATTTTGGTATTATTGTGATAAAATTTGACACTATATCACGGCGAGGTATTATGAACGCTTACTCAGCAAAATCTTGGGATCAGGTCAGGCAGGAATATCCAGATCGATGGGTCATCATTCAGGCTATGCGGTCTCATTCTAAGTCAAACAAGCGTATTATTGATGAAATAGATGTTGTGAGTACATTTAATGACAGTGAGAAGGCGATGCGTGAATATTTAAGGCTTCACAGAGAAGATCGCAGCAAAGAGCTTTACGTCGTTCATACTAACAAAGTCGCACTCGATATTACGGAACAAAGATGGCTGGGAATACGACCGGCTTAGTTCCGTTCGAAATCATATCATCACTACCTTTCATTTCAGCGGTTGAAGTCGCGGTAAACAATCGATCTATCACTCTTAATAGAGTTCTGGTTGATACAGGCTCTGGAGGCACAATATTCTCGGCTGATCTATTGCTCGATATTGGTGTTAAGCCGGCGATAGGTGACGATCTTGTTACCATCACAGGTGTTGGAGGAACGGAATATGCGTTCTCTAGGGCTGTTGATACTATCAAGGTGGGGCATCTCAGCGTGAGCAAATTTAGAATTCAGGTTGGTGCTCTTGATTATGCGTTTGATTTCGGGTTTGAATTAGAGGGCATTCTCGGAATGAACTTTCTGCTGGCAACGAAAGCAAAACTTGATTGCAAAAATCTGACGTTGGGTTGATCTCAGTTCAATAAAAATAGCTCGCCTTAATTTCCCCGTTAATTTATCCTCCCCCTACTTTACCGCTTCCGGTGGAGATTTCCCCCCGTTTCTTTCAATATAGATACTCCGAGGATTTTTCGGGGTGGAGTGTTGGGGGGTGTTGTTAGGCACCTGGCGCTGTCGGGTTGTGGGAGGCGTATGGTTTTGGGACTTAGGGTTAGGGTGGTAACGCAAGATGGGGAGGCTTTAAGTTTCGGTTACGCTCAGGTCTACCTGGGATAGTGTAGGCAAAAAGCATTTGCTCTTGAGGCACTGTTCAGTTGTGCGTAAAAGGTGCAAGCAAATGCTTTTCGTTGGGGCCTGGTAAGTAGGACCAGAAACGCTTCACCGAAACTTAAAGCCTCCCCACCTTGCCATATATGGCCTTGCTATTAGAGCAAGCGGAAGTCATGGCGGATATTGATGGTGGCGAGCGTGGATTTAAGAGAGTCTTGGTCTATTTCCATTTCAGTGGAGAGAATTTTCAAGAGAGATCTAGAGCTAAGGGGTACCGCAGGAGCCAAGGGGAGCAAGCGTAGTTGCCACGTTGCGCAAAAAAAGGGTGGTAGGCATTGGGTATTAGAGAACGGGAGAAAAGGGTCGTCTATAACCAGCTTCTCTCCTGTTTTCTAATGGCTAATGCCGGTGGCTGCGGCACAGTGCCAAGGAAGAACTTCGCTCGAGCGGGGATCATCCCGGCGCTCGTTCTTAAACACCTAACTCTGCTCGGTTGTGGGAGGGGTGTATTTTTGGGACCTGCCTACTATACTCACTGTGGTTATAGGCTTTTCAAGGATCGGCCCAACTAAAATTAACGTGGTCTGCGCCCTTAATTTATCCCCCGAATATTTGTGAAGCGTTCAGTAGCCTAAAGCAGGTTGACAATGCACTACGTTGTAAATTTAATGTATGCATATGCGTCAAGCGAAGCCGGTAACGTTAGCAGGGGGGAGTCCTGTCTTGTTCATTGCTGTTCGCACGAGATCCAGGAACCGAGTCTTGGGCAATTTAGGTAAGGAAGATTGAGCTCCAAGCTACGAGTATTAATGGTCTGTCACTGTGTAAATCATGACAATTCGGTTATTAGGCTCATCTCAGCTCGCAAAGCTACAAAGAAAGAACACACATTTTATAG
>JADLFC010000130.1 GCA_020845775.1 Deltaproteobacteria bacterium | reverse complement strand
TTTTTGTGTTCCCTAGGCTCTTAAAAAGATGCAGTATGATAAGTTTAATTGTATCTATGGCCATATTTAGGGAGTTTTTCGATGGAAAGTGGGTTTAAGCGTTATTTCGCTGTTTTAATCTTTCTTGGTGCTTTGGCTTGTTATCCAACTCCAGGTCCGGACAAAACTGCTGCGGGAGTAATACTTGGAACTGCCTGGGGCTCAGGAGCCGGGGCTATTGTTGGGAATCAGGTAAATGCTACGCCAGAAGGGGCTGCTATCGGCGCCGGATTGGGATTAGTTAATGGGCTTTTAACTGGCGTGGGGCTAGATGTTGCTGAGCAGGAAGAGCTTAGGCAACAAGAGGAAATTGACGCCCTAAAGGCACGCGTATCAGCTAGCCACAGAACTTTGATGCAGCTAAAAAGCGAGCTAGACGATCAGGCGAGCGGTGACCTGTAATGCCATAACTATCTGAGCCGATATGTTTATCTCTCCACTTGATGAACTATGTCGTTAGTGCTATGAAGTTATGCAAATTTCGAGCATTGTCGCCTCTGTCGACTGTCATGACTCAATTTGGTTGTGGCATATCAGTACTCCTCCTCGTTGCGTATTATGAGTGCTTAAAAAACACAGATTTTTGATAGACGTGCTCGCAAGTGCTCTAGTTTTATAAGGTATTTTTGCATCATATTCGTGGTTTAAACGTGACAAAAAAAGCAAGTGAACAGTTGCTATCTTTAGCAGAGACAGACGCAAAATTAGTTAAACTTAGAAATCAGGAAGGCGAGTTAGTCGATAAGCGAAAGCTCTTTAGCCAGGAGATTCAACATCGGCGTGCTAGACTTGCTGAATGCGAGGCGGCAGTTCGCGAAGGTTCGCTTAAACAAGTGATGGATGAGCATCGGCTGCGAGATGAGCATGAAAAAATCATAAATCGACGCAAACAGCTGGTTAGTCTCGGCGGGGCAAAGCTTGCGAAAGTTTTGGAGCGCGAGATCGACGTGGCTAATCGTGCATTGGGCGTCCTTGAAGAGAATGCAATAAAGGCGCTTGAGCAGGTAGATGTTTTGGAAGCTCAACTGGGAGAGTTTCGCCAATCGCTGGAAAAACTGGAAGTGCAGTTTGAGGCTGATAGCGTAGAGACCGAAAAGGTTTTGGAAGAAGTTGCTAATACTCGTGCGGAGGTGGAAAAGGATCGGGAGAAGTTGGTGCTTTCTATCGAGGAGCGACTGGTTGCTCTCTATGACAAAGTTAGCAGTCGCTATCCAGGAGATGCCGTCTCTGTTGCGAGTAGTGGTTCATGCCGTAGCTGTTTTAGGGCACTGCCACCGCAGACATATAACCAGGTTTTAGCTGGAAACAGCTTAATCCAGTGTCCTGGATGTAAGCGCATATTGGTGCACCCCGCTAGCGAAGTGGAATAAGTCATCGCGCGTTATCCTAAAAAACTTGGAACATCAACGCTCAGAATATTTGTTTCAGAAAGCAAAGGAGATAATCCCAGGCGGAGTTAATAGCCCGGTGAGGGCGTGTTCGTCAGTGGGTGGTAAGCCAATTTTTATTAATGAAGCGCACGGCGCTACGCTTACCGACGTCGACGGAAACATCTTTTATGATTTTGTAAATTCTTGGGGCCCCATTATTAATGGGCACTCGTGTCCGGAAATTATAGAATCGGTATCTCAAGCGCTCATGCACGGAACGAGCTTCGGAGCGCCAACGTCACTAGAGATCGAACTAGCTGAACTAATCTGTAAGTTGGTTCCTTCAATTGCGATGCTGAGAATGGTCAGTTCTGGCACGGAAGCTACCATGAGCGCAATTAGACTAGCCAGAGCTTACACGAAACGCGACATTTTAGTTAAGTTTAACGGTTGCTATCATGGCCATGCCGATAGTTTGCTTGTTGAAGCGGGAAGCGGTGTTGCCACATTGGGAATTCCAGGGAGCCCTGGGGTTCCTGCCGATGTTGCGAAGCTAACTATAAGCGTCGAGTATAATGATGTAGAAAGCTTAAATGATGTGCTTTCTCGAGTTGGCGCCGAAAAGGTCGCTGCCATAATTGTCGAACCTGTAGCCGGGAATATGGGTTTAGTTCTACCAGAAGATGGCTTCTTGCAAGCGCTGCGCAGGGTTTGCGATAACCATGGAATAGTATTGATATTTGACGAAGTGATGAGCGGTTTTCGAGTGGCTTTAGGCGGAGCACAAGCGAGATATGCGGTGACGCCTGACTTAACGACGCTAGGAAAAGTAATTGGTGGTGGGCTCCCGGTTGGTGCTTTTGGCGGTCGAAAGGACATTATGAAAATGCTTGCGCCAAGTGGCTCGGTTTATCAAGCTGGCACATTGTCGGGAAATCCCCTGGCAATGGCGGCTGGAATTTCGCAGCTAAAATTGCTTGAGAAGCGCAATCCGTATCCACAGTTTGAGGAGTTGTCAAATTATTGGGTAGGTCAAATGCGTAAGCTTGCAGTGCGCGTAAGTGTTCCTATTTGCGCTGTTGCTTGTGGTTCTTTACTAGGTTTGTTTTTCACCAATCTATCTCATGTTAGAAATTATCGCGATGCGAAGACTACTAACGCAAATCTCTTTAAGCACTTTTACCTTTCGATGCTCGACCAAGGTTTCTACCTTGCGCCGTCAGCATTTGAGAGCAACTTCCTCTCGACGGCACATACAAAAGAGATGCTCGATAGTTTTATTTCTGCCGCCGAAAACGCCCTTACCTCCTTACCTAAATAAGTCGTCCAGAGCTTTAAGGCATTTCTCTCTATCCGCCGCTTCGTCGCTAGTAGCAATTGCTCCTAGCGAAAAGTAATCGCAAAAATTAGCCTGATCTTTGTCGACTACTCGTTCTGCAACTGGCTCTTTGCACTCGTTGTAAGCACTTCGATCGAAGTATTTGCAATTATGGCAAGTTCTTAAATCATGGTGGCAATGTTGACAGGTGTCGCGCCTGCCCACGTTGCCAGCCATAATTCCGAGAATTTTTCCGCAATAGTAACATTTACAATTGTCAGCAAATGTCATTTAACATTTCCTCGTGAAGTAAGTTTATAGCGCAAAAAATGCTTTAAGAGTTCAGTAGCCGTCTAATTACTTACTCATGCAGTTATACCGTTTCCAAAAAGTAAGTTAAATATTTTACTTTTTGGAAACAGTATTTGTTGTTTATTGGCAAGTGCTTACGCACTTGCTGTTTATACCATTTACAAAAATCCTTTTTGTAAATGGTATAATATCCAAAGGTATTTTTCATTTTACAATAGTTCTGGGATGGCGAAAATTGGAAATCTAAAATACAATTTTTTATTCAGTATAAGTAAAAAAGATAATTTTACGGGAGTTTATGAAAGCTGATCAGTCCGTCAGAGTTTATCGATTAGATAACGGCATTACTTTGCTAGGGGAAACTATGAAGCAGGTTTCCTCGGCTGCTATGAGTATTTTGGTGCCCATGGGCGCGGTGACAGATCCGGAAGAGAGGCAAGGAAGTGCGTCTATTCTTGTGGAGATGTTTAATAAGGGCGGCGGCCCATTTAATAGCAAGGAGCTCTCCTGGGAGTTTGAGAAGCTCGGCGCGCATCGCGCAAGTTCCGCAGGGCTGGAGCACTGCTGCTTCTCCTGCTCGGCTTTGGGCGAGAATCTCTCAAAGATAATTCCGCTATACGCTAAAATGTTGCTCGAACCGCATTTGCCTGAGGAGGAGCTAAGAAGCGTAAAGGATGTAGTGATTCAGGAATTAAAATCGCTAGAGGATGAACCTTCGAGCAAAGTTATGGTGGAGCTTTCTAGGCGCTTTTATCCAGAACCCTTTGGTCGTTGTAATTTGGGAACGACTAGTGGAGTCGAGGCGGTTAGTGGAGCGCTATTGAAAAAATACTATAAAGAAGGCTTTGTCGCGAATGGGACTATAATTGGCGTTGCTGGTAACTTCGATTGGGAGGAGATAAAGAGCGTCGTTGAGGCGAGTTTTAGCTCTTGGAAGGGGAGTAGCGAGAGGATGTTACCTGGGCCGTTAAGCAAGGAGACGCGCGCCTTTCATCTTGAGCAAGACACGTCTCAACTGCAGATTGCGTTGGCGTATCCAAGTGTCGCTATTGATCACGATGATTATTACAGGGCGAAAGTCGCTGTGGGGATTTTATCTGGAGGAATGGCTGGAAGACTTTTTATTGAGGTGCGCGAGAAGCGCGGTCTGGTGTATCGGGTTTCTGCTAGTCACAATGGCGCGCTTGGGCGTGCATCAGTCACGGCTTATGCGGGGACGACGCCAGAACACGCACAGCAAACTTTAAGTGTCATGGTGCGCGAATTGAAAAATTTAAAAAACGGAGTTACAGATGAAGAACTCAAGCGCGCTAAGGCTGATATTAAGTCTAAGATGGTTATCCAGCTAGAACTTAGTTCGGCTCGCGCCTCGCGTTTGACAAACGATTGGTGGAGTTTGGGAGAGGTTAGGGATTTAGGCGATATAAAGGCGGCTATTGACAGCGTCAATAACGATTTGCTTTGTCGCCATCTCGATGCTTATCGAGTTTCGCCCGTCACGCTTGTTACTCTTGGTCCTCAGATGAATTTGGAGTTATCGCTGTGAAGTTTAATTGTTCCAACTTGGATAATGGTCTTACGGTTATTGGAGAAACCTGCGAGTCTGCCGAAAGTGTTGCAGTGGGGTTTTTTGTGCGAACTGGTGCGCGAGATGAGACGCCGGAGCTTTCTGGGGTTTCGCATTTTCTCGAACACATGATGTTTAAGGGTACAGCTAGGCGCTCAGCTCTGGATCTAACCTATGCGTTAGGCGCGATTGGCGCGCAAGCCAATGCTTAT
Source organism: Deltaproteobacteria bacterium (assembly GCA_020845775.1). Lineage (NCBI taxonomy): Bacteria > Pseudomonadati > Myxococcota > Myxococcia > Deltaproteobacteria bacterium. The sequence continues at coordinate 4,992 of JADLFC010000130.1, read as the reverse complement.
ACGAGTGAAGAGACTACCGTCTATTATGCCTATGTGTTACCAGAATACTTGGGAGATGCTCTCGATATTCTTAGCGACATGTTGCGCTCTACTCTAGACGTGACGGAGTTTAACACTGAGAAAAATGTGATTTTAGAAGAAATCGCACTTTATCAGGATAGGCCAACGTATCAGCTATTTGAAGCCTCGCTACAGCAGCATTTCCGCAATCACTCAGCGGGTAATCCGGTATTGGGAACTAATGAAAGCATTAAAGCTCTCACTCAGCCGCAAATGAAAGCTTATTTCGAGAGGCGCTATGTTCCCGCAAATATGGTTTTGGTGGCCAGCGGTAGATTTGATTACGACAGTTTCTTCGAGTTAGCTAGTAGGCACTGTGGTGGCTGGTCTAGTGGGTTTGCAAACCGCGAGCTGGTGGTTCATAAACCAACTCGTAGCGAGACGGTAATGACTAAGGAAGGTCTTCACTGTGCACACCTATGTTATGTAACGCCTGGACCATCGGCGGTAGAGGAATGTCAATATGCGGCGGGTGTTCTAAGCTGTATTTTGGGCGATACAAGTGGGTCGCGGATGTATTGGGATTTGGTGGATAAGGGATTAGCTGAATCGGCGCATATAGATGTCGACTGCATGGATGGCACTGGAATTATATATGCGTATGCGTGCAGTGAGCCTGAAAAGATCGATTCGGTGGGCGATATTGTCGTTAACATCATGAACACAGCTAAGGATTTTAGTGACGATGATCTCGAGCGCGCAAAAACCAAGCTAGCGACAAGACTAGTCGTAGGTGGCGAGAGTGCTCGGAAACGCATGATGACAGTTGGGAACGATTGGATATATAGGAAGCAGTACTTTACGCTACAGGAGGAGCTCCGAAAGATTCAAGATGTCTCTCGTGGAGACATCGAGGATGTGCTTAGTTTGTACTCGTTTTCGCCAGTCACTAAGGTTAAGTTAATACCCGCATGAGTTCTTGGCTCCAAAAAAAAATATGAGTTACGAAATCTCAGAGCAAGTTATTGGCAATACTGGCGACGAATTGCGGGTTAGTAGTGGATATGTCGTTTTAATTGACCAATTCATGCTGGGCAACTCGCAATTTGCCACTCCAGCGCTAAGTCTCCTAAGGAGTGAGCGAAGCGTTAGAGATATCAGCCTTGATTTTAAGGACTTAGTGGAGAGGTACGGGGGATGTTTAATCGAATTATCGCCGGGGCTTTATAGGATATTTAGGGATCCCGAGAAGATGCTAATGGTGATGTATTCCAAGTTTCAGGGCGAGGCTCCTGGATTGGATGAGTCTTTTGATGAGCTTCGCATTGAAGAGATGGCGCAGTCAAAGCGGGGTGTGAGAACTCTAGGTCGCGTTTTTGTCGATACGCGTTGTTTGGTCTTTGTTGACGTTGATTTGATTCGAGATGAGGAGTTGCTGGCTCGATATAAGCTTCTTCGGGATGGGCGGCGGGACAAGGACGCTAGGGATTTTTTGCGAGCTAGGGGTGCGGTTGTACGGTATGGTTTTCAACGTTTAGGCGATGAGTTAGGGGTGTTCCACATGAGCGAGCCCCGTTGCATAGCTTTGTGGCCCGACGTGGTTGAGGCTTCGCCGTAGGGTACTGGTAATATTGTAATGTAACCATGTCGCAGCCAGATGTCTTTTAGCTCTTTACTTTTTATTTTTGGTTTTTTGCCTTGGTTCTTTCTGTTTTATTTTTCTACGCCATCTCGATTTAAGAATTACACGGCTTTATTGGGGAGCGCCTTGTTTTATACTTGGGGAGCGCCACGCTTTTTAGCCGTAATTGTGTTTACGAGCATTTGCGACTATTGGTTTAGCAAGGCGATAGTGAATTGCGTTGAGGGTGCAAAGAAGAGAAAATTACTCTTAGCTTTCGCCGTGGGCTTAAACCTAAGCATATTTTTCTATTTTAAGTATGCAAATTTTTTTGTTGAACAAATTAACGCAGCTATCGGTGCTTTTGGATTTTCTCCTTGGCCTTGGCTAGAAGTGGCCTTGCCCATAGGAATATCGTTTATTACGTTTGAAAAAATCAGCTACCTAGTGGACGTTTATCGCGGCGTAACTCCACCGGCGAAAAATCTCCTCAGCTATGCGCTCTTTCTTCTGCTTTTTCCACATCTCATTGCTGGACCCATATTTCGCTATCACGATATTCAAGGACAGCTGCTTAGGCGCTTGCATTCAGTCGATTTAATATTTGCTGGAGTGTTGAGGTTCTCAGTGGGGCTTGCAAAAAAAGTCCTAATTGCAGATCCGCTGGGGGAGGTGGCAAATAATGTGTTTAATTTAGGCGACGATCGGCTTTCTTTTTACGCGGTTTGGATTGGCATTAGTTGTTATACTTTTCAAATATTCTTTGATTTTTCCGGCTACTCGGATATGGCAATAGGGCTTGGAAAAATTATGGGCTTTAAGTTTGTCGAAAATTTTAATCATCCATATATCAGCCAAAACATAACTGAATTCTGGCGGCGATGGCATATTTCGCTTTCGAACTGGATGAAGGAATACCTCTACATACCGCTAGGAGGAAACCGCCTGTCTACGTTTAGAACTTACGTCAATCTTTGGACTGTGTTTTTACTATCTGGGCTTTGGCATGGTGCTAATTGGACTTTTATATTTTGGGGAGCGTATCATGGGTTTTGCCTAATTCTGGATCGCTTATTTTGGTTGAAACTTTCTAGCAAGCTTCCGCGAGTTGTGAATATCGCGGTTACATTTTTCTTGGTGATGATAGGGTGGGTTTTTTTTCGAGCTGAAAATATCTCCCATGCCACTAGCTTTGTAAAATGTCTATTTTCGTTCTCCAATATTGGCTTAGGATTTGAGGCTACCGTGGCGGAGCTTTTTAGCTCTCGTTCGATTGCTATGTTCGCGCTGGCGGCCATTCTGAGTTTTCTGCCAGCTAGCAGGGTTTGGCAGTTGTTTGAGGAAAAGGAACACTTGAGATGGTCGACTATTGTCGTTCGTGGTCAGTTGGCGTTTCTTATCGCGATCTTGTCGGTGGCGTTCTTGGTTAATTCGAGCTTTCACCCTTTTATATATTTTCGCTTTTAGCTTATGAAGTGGCTGTTCATAATAGTTAACTTTGCGTTGATTTTCGCGCCATTGTGGCAGATGAAGTATGCTTTTGTGGCGGAGCGTCGCTTAATGGGGGTGGAATCCAAGGAGAGTTTCCCTAAGACGAGTTTTTCGTCTTTTTGGAAGGGCGAATATCAGGAGGGCCTTGAGCGTTGGTTTTCGGAAAACATTGGTTTTAGGAATGCGTTGGTGCGAACCGATAATCAGCTTAACTATTCAGTTTTTGGAACAGTATCTTCTAGCTATCGATCCCCAATGGTTGTCGGTAAGGACAATTATCTGTATGAGCGCCTATATATAGATTCTTTGAACGCCGAGCCGCGCATTCCTATGGCGAAGCTTAGAGAAATAGCGAGTTCGCTGGAGCTTCTGCAGCAAAGACTTAAAAATCGCAAAATTGGATTTCTCGTTCTCCTTAGCCCCAGCAAAGCGGCTACATATCCGGAATTCATTCCGAAAGCGCAGCGGAAATGGGAAAAAAATGTTTCGCGCGATTACGATAATTTTGTAGCTCTTCTCGAGGAGAGGGAGGTTAATTATTTTGATGGGCCAGCCTTAGTTCGCCGATTAAAGTCAGAGAGTAAATATCCAGTCTTTTCTAAGGGAGGGACTCATTGGTCTGGTTTTGCTTCTTGTTATGTTGCAAGTGGGATAATAAAAAGCCTCGAAAATATTCTCGGCAGATCTTTTATCAACATTAATTGTGAACCTGTTTTAGAAAGAACCACTGCAGCACCATGCGATAAAGACCTCGCTTTGCTCCTTAACATTTGGTCGCTTAAACCTTTTTCAGAACAACGCCTTGGCTATCCCCAGAGCAGCGGCGTTAAGTTACAGAGTTCCACGCGGCCTAACGTCGTTATTGTCGGGGACAGTTTTCTTTGGACGGTTTTAAACTATTTTGATAAGCATCGCATTTTTAAAAATCGCGCTTTTTATTACTACTTTAAGACAAATTACAGTTACCCCAAAGGCGTAAAAGTGCCAATTGACCGAGAGGCTCTCGATTGGGAGAATTATGTTTTTTCCAAGGATGCTATTATTGTCGAAATCAATGAAGCAGCTATAGAGCAAATTGGCTTTGGCTTTATCGAAGATGCCTTGGAAAGACTTTAGCTATATAAGGGAAAGCTAGCAATGGTTCATGCCGAGGACGTTTTGCCTCAAAAAGAATGTCCCTGAAGGAAAAGGATTCAGAAAAGTTTAGGTAGGCTAAAGGCTCATAAGTCATGTCCCTAAGAAAGGAGGCATGACAAATATGGGAACGACAGGAAGAGAGAGGGAAATCAGCTGGTTCTGCAAGCGTTATGAGAATTCTAATCGGCGAGAGAAAGGCGAGTTATTAAGTGAGATAGAGACTCGGTTTTTGGTCAGCCGTAGGCACGCTAAAAGGCTAATGATTGGCGATTTATGCTCTGAGGCTGAACGGAAGACGAAGACTGGCAAGATTGGTCGGCCATCTAAATATCAAGACAAGGCATTTTTGGATGCGCTTAGATTTATGTGGAAGACAACCCGTTTTATGTGCTCTCGGCATTTGAAGTCGGCAATGCCAGCATGGCTGCCCTATGTAGAAATGGAACATGAATGTTTTTTGCCAGAAGTTAGGGAAAAGCTATTGACTGTGAGCGCGCCAACAATTGACAGACTACTTAAGCGCTATAGAGCTAAGCGAGGAAAGTCGTTTACGAGACCAGGTGTTTTTCGCGAAGAAATTCCCATACAAGAAAATATTTGGGACATAAATGTGCCGGGATTTCTTGAAAGTGATACCGTTGCTCACTGTGGCGGCTCACTAGCTGGAGAATTTGTTTATAGCTTAACTTTAGTAGACATCGCTACGCTCTGGACCGAAACTAGAGCTGTTTTTGGAAAAGGCT
>JADLFC010000129.1 GCA_020845775.1 Deltaproteobacteria bacterium | reverse complement strand
TTTATACCATTTACAAAAAGGATTTTTGTAAATGGTATAAACAGCAAGTGCGTAAGCACTTGCCAATAAACAACAAATACCGTTTCCAAAAAGTAAAATATTTAACTTACTTTTTGGAAACGGTATAGAAATTTTTTTATGAATCCATTTGCTATCGTGGCTAATTGTGTTGATTAAAGGCAGCTTGTGGGCTATCGTGGGATGAAATGGGATAGGGCAGATAAGATTCGTTTCCTATGGAGCCTAAAAATAGTTCAGAGGATAAGGCCGAGAGGGCCAGGTACTCCTTTTGTGGGAGTTTTACCCATTCTCTGGACGAAAAAGGCCGGATAAGCATTCCCTCTACGTTTAGGCAGTTATTGCAGGAGCGCAAACAGAACGTGCTGGTTCTTACCAATTTTATTTCTGCTGGCGCTCGCTGCATAGAGGCTTTTGCTCAGGATGAATGGCTGAGGCTTGAACAGAAGTTGGCTGGCCGAAGTCGCTTTGATCCAAAGCTTCAAAAGCTAGAGAATTTTTATCTGGCTAGAGCCGCTGCTTGTCCCATGGATGCTAGCGGGAGAATCAACATACCACAACACTTGCGCTCCTATGCTGGCTTGGAGCGAGAGGTGGTTTTTACTTCTACGCTTAATGGATTTCGTATCTGGGAGAGTAGAGTTTGGAGTCTAGTCTTTCAGGAAGCAGAGGCGGCGCTACTTGAAGATCCGGCGCTGTTTATGGATGTCGACATATAGTGAAACTTTGGTGGAGCACGAGTCGGTTCTTTTTCAGGAGGTTTTGGGGTATCTCGCGCTTGGCGGTCGCGTAGAGAGTGGGAAGCCAAGGTATTTGCTCGATTGCACATTGGGGGGAGGAGGGCATGCCCTTGGCTGGCTAAAGAGTGGCGAGAATGCGTTTTTGGTTGGGATCGATCGGGATTTAGAAGCAATGAAGAGAGCGAAAGCCAGATTGAAGGATTTTGAGTCGAGAACCGCGCTCATTAGGGGAAATTTTGCGGATGCGAAAACTCTCATAGGCAAAAATCTAAATCTCATGCCAGCAGGATTTTCCGCTCTAGGTGAAGCTATGAACTCGTTTGATGCGATCCTTGTCGATCTGGGGGTTTCGAGCTACCAACTTGCGGAGGCCGAACGCGGGTTTTCTTTTCAGAAGGACGGTCCGCTGGATATGCGCATGGATCAAGAGTCCACTATTACTGCTGATAAAATTGTAAATGCTTACTCATTAGGTGAGCTGAAGGCTTTGTTCCAGCAGGGTGGCGTGGGCCAGTATTCCGGAAAATTAGCAAGGGCTATTATCGAGGCGCGCCCAGTTAAATCCACACTTGAACTACGACATCTGTGCGAGGAAGTTTTAGGGAGCCCAAGAATTAGGAGAATAAGAAACGCTGCTACTGGCTCTCGTCAATCTCACCCTGCTACGGTTCCCTTTCAGGCCTTACGAATAGCCGTTAACGACGAGCTGAACGCCATTAGGAGCTTTTTGGCAGATGCCTTGGATCTATTGCGACCTGGTGGACGCTTGTGCGTAATTAGCTTCCATTCGCTGGAGGACAAGGTAGTGACTCAAGAGATGCGAAAGTGGAAGCGCAGCGAAGGAAATCCCAAGTTGCCAAGCCTCGAAGGGCTTGAACCTCGAGGCTTGCTGTTAACGCCATCGGCTGTTGTTGCCACGGAGGCAGAGGTTTGTAGAAACCCGCGTGCACGCAGTGCGCGGATGAGAGTTTTTGAGAAGTCTGTATCAATAGGAGGAAGTTTATAAGCGTTATGTCTCGACTACTAACTTGGGAAATGTCTTCACTTGCTAACCAAAAGGCGCACCCGCGACGCATGCAGCCAAAGTCCAGTCAGTCATTGCATTACGTCTTTGGGGTCATGTTGTTTATGGCCTGCTGTACTCAGATTTGGGTTCGAGTGCGAATTACTAGCAATGGTTACGAACTGGAGGAATGGAGAGCGCGAGTTAATAGAAGCTATGAAGAATTGGCACAAGCGCGGTTGGAGTATGCACAGCTAATTCAACCACAGCAACTTACTAAAACGGCACAGGCTAAACTGGCTATGGTAAGTATTACTAGGGATAGTATCAGGCGCGGGATTGCTAGATAAGAGGCTATGATGAAGCAGCAGAGAAAATGGAAAAATAACTCCACTCACCTAAGGATTTCCTCTCGTTCGGCGTCGAGTTTTATGGCTCTTGCGGCGATTGGACGATTTATTGTTAGGGGTTTTAATGCCACTCCTGAACATAGAGAATTGAGTGCAAACGCGCGATTGCAGCGCGTGTCTATGCTAGGGTTTGTCATTGCAATCTTTGTTGGCGTCATTGCTTTGCGCTTGTGCGAGTTGCAAACTACAGAACATCAGAGATGGTTAAACCTAGCTTCTAGGCAGCAGCAGTCAACCGTAGAAGTCCGGCATGCGCGAGCGACAGTCGTCGATGCGCTGGGTAAGCCACTAGCTGTGTCTGTGCCAAGCGTGTCGGTGGCAGTGCATCCTCAGAAGGTAAAAAACTGCGATGATTTTGTGCGCCGTTTGACAAGCGTCGTAGATGTTGATGTAAAGGATGTGCGCGAAAAATTAAAAACAGAAAAGCCTTTTGTGTGGATAAAGAGAGATTTGCCCCGCAGTGTCGCAAGGCAGATTTCCGATTTGAACCTTGAGGGGATTTGCGTGGTCGACGAGTTTCAGCGGTCGTACCCACAAGGGTTTCTCGCTGGCCCCATTATTGGCAGGACTGGGAGGGATGGTTATGGTCTAGGCGGAGTGGAGTATGCGTTTGATGGAATGCTCTCAGCTGACGGCGGGATGGAGTTACCCGTTGGCCGCGACGCCCGCGGGCGTCTAGTGGCCGTTAGCGAGTATGGCTTTAATAAACCTTCGCGCGACGTTGAGCCGCAATTGCGTTTAAGTATAGATGCGGTAGTACAGGGAATTTTGGAGGAGGAGTTTAATCGAGCCTTAGAGACAATGCAGGCCAAGCAAGTGTTTGGTTTAGTAATGGATGCGGACACTGGGGAGATATTGGCATCTGCTCAGAGCATCAAATCAACCGCCAGTCAGATTCAGGATCTCTCAGCGGCTGAGCTTAAGAATGTGGTTATTCAGGATGCATTTGAGCCGGGTTCTACTCTTAAGCCGTTTATTGCGGCAAAGGCTATCGACGAAAGCGTCCATTCGCCAAATGACATGATGGATTGTGAGAATGGAACATATGCGGTTGGAAGACATATCATCAGGGATGTCCATCCCATTGGGATGGCTTCTCTCAGGGAAGCCATCGTGCGCTCCTCAAATATTTGCATGGCGAAAGTCGGGCAAAGGCTTGGCCGCAATCGAGTATATGAGGCGTTAAGCGATTTTGGCTTTGGTCAAAAAAGCGGAATTGAACTTCCTGGTGAGGCTGCTGGCATTTTGCGCGACGGCAAGAGGTGGGCCAACATCGATGTTGCCACTCACTCCTTTGGGCATGGTATCTCGGTAACATCTCTACAGCTCGTTAGGGCCTACTCGGCGCTGCTAAATGGTGGGCTATTGGTGACACCGACCGTAATTAATGGCGGTACGCGAAAGAAGGGCTCTGTCATTAGGGTGTTAGGCGATGCTACCTCTAGTGCTATGAGGGATATTTTGTATGACGTCATTGCCGATGAACATGGAACCGGTAGGAAGGCGCAAGTCGTGGGAGTTCGAGTCGCTGGGAAAACGGGAACGGCGCACAAAGTGCTTTCTAGCGGTAGGGGTTACGATAGTGAGCGCGTAATGGCGTCTTTTGTCGGTTTCGTGGATGGTAGCGACATCGGGTTGCAGCGAAGGTTTACGGCATTAGTCGTAGTGGATGAGCCGGGTGTTACGCCGCGCTGGGGTGGTGCAGTAGCTGCTCCGGTATTTAGCAGTGCGATGGAGAGGATTTTATCCTATGTCATGACAAAGGAAACAAGCAAGATGCAAATGGCTAAAGCTCGTTCTTCGGAGTTCGATGCGTGACCGCTTGTCGTTGATAAGGCTATTTGCTGGTCTTGATTATTCTTGCAATCAGGGTCAGCAAATCCTCGAAAATGTAAGGCCTTTAGACGTGACGCAAGATTCGCGGCGCGTAGGCGCTGGGTCGCTTTTTTTTGCAATCAGAGGTGTCGCGCGCGATGGCAATGACTACGTTGTCTCGGCGCTAGAGAAAGGTGCTGTGGGCGTGGTGCTCAGTTCGACTGTCGCCGTTACGGAAGAAATAGTCTCCCTAGCCAGCACAAAAAATGCAGTTGTTATTTTCGTAGATGACGTTCGTTTAGCCTTAGCTATTGCAAGCGCTAGGTTCTACGACAGTCCCTCGATGGATCTGGTTACTGTTGGTGTTACTGGAACTAACGGAAAGACTTCAATTTGCTGGATCTTAACTGAGTCCCTATTTCGGCTTTCTTGCCCGGTAATACAGATTGGCACACTAGGAGTACGCATGCTGGGAGATAGCAGCGATAACGGTGCTTCCGAGTTTACTAATACAAATGTTACGACGCCTGACCAAGTAGAATTGGCCAGATATTTGGCTCTCGCGAGATCCAAAAACTTAAAAGCGGCCGTCATGGAGGTATCTTCGCATGGCGTAGATCAAAACAGAATCGCTGGAATCGACTTTGATGCGGCAATATTTACAAATCTTACGCGCGATCATTTGGACTACCATACAGCGATAGAGGATTATCGAGAGGCTAAGTGTAGGCTATTTACTGAGCACTTGTTGCGCAGCCGCAAATCGTCGCCGTGTGCAATAATTAATATCGATGATGAAGGTGGCAGGTATATTCTAGAGTCATTGAGAGAGCGGTCTGATTCTAGCGGTAGGCGTCGAGGACTGGAGATCGTCACTTACAGTGCTCTTGCTAGCTCACAAGCGGATGTGCGTTTAGTTTCCGCCTGTTCATCGCTTAAAGGGATGAGCTTAAAGGTCATTCTTCGTGGTGTTAGTGTTGAGCTACAGACGCAGTTAATAGGAAAGTTTAATATATATAACTTATTGGCGTGCCTGGCATGTTTGCAGAGTTTTGGTTATTCACAAAAAAACATCGCCAGTGTTTTGGCAGAGGTGCCGCGAGTTCCAGGTAGGTTGGAGCGCGTTGGCGAAGGCGATGTCAATGTGTTTGTCGATTACGCCCATACCCCAGATGCGTTGGTGTGTGCGCAAAACGCCTTGCGCGAGAGCATGTCGAGTGGTCGGTTGATAACTGTATTTGGTTGTGGAGGAGAGCGCGATAGGGGAAAACGTCCGCTCATGGCTAAGGCAGTGTGTGAGCTTTCCGACTATGCCGTTGTGACTTCTGATAATCCGCGCAGGGAAGAACCGATGGATATTATTGGAGATATACTTCCCGGTTTCCGGGCGAAGTCACTTAGGCCAAGTTTTAGCTATGATGTTATAGAAGATCGCAAGGAGGCAATTTTCCACGCAATAAAACGGGCGCGGCCTGGAGATTGTGTGCTAGTGGCCGGCAAGGGTCATGAGACCTATCAAGAAGTTGGTCAGGAAAAGCGATCATTTTGCGATCGAAACGTTTGCCGTGAGGCCCTTTATGGCCACTATGGTTGCAAAGTTATAGAGCCTTAAAGGCACTGCGATGTGAGAAAAGCCAGCAGCTTTTAGCATGGCTATGTTTTCGCTTATTGTAAGGGGCGTTAAAATTCCCTCTAGTGCCTCTCTCTTTTGGGCGATTTCCAAGCGGGAATATCCCATAGCTTCCTTAAAATCGTGATGTAGTTCTATTAGAAGCTTATCCATTACTTCATCGCCATTGGAAATCTTTTCAGTCATGATTAATACGCCGTCGGGAAGTAGAGCGTTAAATATTTGTGTTAGCAACTCCTGTCTTCTTGCTACATCGATAAACTGTAGCGTGTAGTTTAGGATAACTAGAGCTGCGTCTACTAGAGGCATATCGAGAATGTCACGACAAAGTAGTTCAATCTGTTCTTGTAGGTGTTCTTTGGCGATTTTTGTTCGGCACTGCGCCAACATTGGTTCCGAGCTATCGACTCCTATCAGGACTGCGCCTTTTGGGGCAAGGGCGCGGGCCAGGCTAACTAGAGTGGTACCGGTCGAACATCCGAGATCGTAGACGCGAGAGTTTTCTTTTAAAAACTTTTTTGCAATATTAACGCTAAGGTCTTGAACTTCTCTGTAGAGAGGAACCGAACGAGTAATCATGTCGTCAAAAACCTCGGCGACGTCTTCGCTAAAACTAAACTGTGCAACCTGAGAAATATTTCTCGCGTAAAGGTAGTCCCGTTTGGTAAGTATCTCCTTGCAGCGGCTACATAATTTCATGGAAAAATCAAATATTCTTGCTAATTATTCTAGGGAAATCAATTACGATGCCTTATGTGCGGAGCGCATTAGAAGCGCGCGACTCCTGCAAACAGAGCATTGGCGTAGTTATTTGGATCTTTTCGCCGAATGTCAAGTCCTCGCAAAAGCTCCTTGCCGAACTGAGTTTTCCCATTCCGTTGTTACGGTAGGGGCCGAGTGTGAGCTGTCGGAAGACGGAAAAAGGAAGCTCCACTCCGCTATTCAAAAGTTAATTCCCTGGCGCAAGGGCCCGTTTAACTTGTTTGGAATAGAAATAGATGCCGAGTGGCGCAGTGATTTAAAATGGGCTCGAATTGCGCCGCACTTGGAGCGGGCAAGAGGGGCTCGAATTGCGGATATAGGCTGTAGCAATGGCTACTACATGTTTAGGGCTCTAGCGCTAGAGCCCGAGATAGTGCTTGGCTTGGATCCCGCAGAGCGCAATTATTATAGCTTTGAGTTAGTCAACAGTTTTGTAAGAGATCGCAGATTGGCGTTTGAGCTGTTAGGCGTGGAGCACATGTGGTTATTCCCGCATTTCTTCGATATAGTTCTATGCATGGGCGTTTTGTATCATCGAAAAAATCCCTTGGGCGATTTAGCACTAATTCGAGATTCCTTGCGGCCTGGAGGGCAAGTAATCGTTGAGAGCCAAGCCATTCCGGGCGAGGAATCGCTAGCATTGTTTCCAGCCGATAGGTATTGCAAGGCCCCAAATGTTTATTTCCTGCCAACCGCAAATTGTCTAGTTTCATGGCTCAAGCGAGTTGGATTTGTCGATGTGGAGATAATATCTACAGATGTTACTAGCACTTACGAGCAGCGAAAAACCCTTTTTGCTCCGTATGAAAGTCTTTCTGACTTTTTGGATCCGAATGACGAGAATCTCACGGTTGAAGGTTACAAGCGTCCCCTAAGGGTTGCCGTTAAAGCAAGGACCAGAAAACAATGACATCACAAGTGTTTGCCAAGTGTTCTCAGCGAAAACGCCGTTCGCTCGTAGAAAGTTCCCTAAGGGATGTGCCATTTCAACTGTTACCTCAGACTGTCTATCCAGCTCTGCAGCATGAAAAGGTTCTGAAGTGGCAAGCTGAGTTTTCTAGCGGTTTTAGTAAAAAAATCCACTTCTGCATCGCAGTTTTTCTTGCTAGCGATGGTAACTCGCAAATCGAAAGGTTATTTGAGTCGCTAGCTGTGCAGAGTTACCAGGATTTTAGTTTTCATGTGTTTTGCGGGTCGACTCGTGAGAGCAATTTGCTAATGAGTCTGTTCGAGAGATATGAGATTGCTGGTTCCTTGCACCAGTGCGAGGATGTGACTGATCTCGAGGTGTTCTTGCGGAGGTTAGAGGCAATTACTGCTGATTATGTAATACTTATTGACAGCAGCTCGATATTGCATCCGCAGGCGCTTTTTATTATTGCAAAGACAATTATCAAGAACCCCGCCGATTTGCTTTACTTTAACGAGGTAGAGCTTTCTAGCGATTTGAGATCGGCAGTAAGTTTTTTTCGCTCCACACAGGTCAGTAAGTACGGACTATTGTCTATGAGTCCGTTTGGCCATATCGTGGCAGTATCTAGGGCGGCGTTGGCGTCTGGAATGGCTAAGGACAGTGCTGCCATTTTTAGCGATGCTTGTTTGGCCTGGTGGGCTTTAGGTTTAGAGTTTTGTTATCAGGGGCGAAATATCGTTCATCTTCCATTAGCGTTGGGATGTAAAATTGGATCCAGATTGTCCAATGGTGTGAGAAATTCCCAACCGTTAGTTAAGGAATGCATTCGCCGCTATGCGAACAATCTTGACATTCCTTTGGGTGGACTGCGCGATATTGTGTCTGATGCTGTCTATTTTGAGCCCGTTTTACTCGAAAGTGCGGGAAACGTTCAAGTTATTGTTCCTTTTAGAAATGAAAGCGAAATGACTATTAACTGCATTCGCAGTTTGGAAATGCAAGATTCGCTTGAAAGTCTGCTGATAACGCTCGTAGATAACAATTCCGAGGCTGAACATCTAAAAAAGGTCGAGGCGGCTCTTTCGGCTAGCAAGCTCGCCAGCAGAGCTAATATTATTAGCGATCCTGCTTACTTTAATTATGCCCGCCTTAACAATCAGGCTGCAAGAGAATCGAATTCCAGCTACATCTTGTTTTTAAATAACGATGTTGTTTTATCACATTCGCAAGTCATAGCGGAACTTAGGCGCTGGTGTGCACTGGGCGATGTTGGGGCGGTGGGAGGGAGTTTGTTTTACGAGAATGGCGATTTGCAACACGGTGGAATAAACTTTGCCTGTGTGAGACCGCGAAATATTTCAAGCAAACAGGAATTTTGCTTTCTTACGCGGGAGGTAAATGCAGTGACGTTCGCGATGGCGATGGTTAAGCGCAGTGCGTTTAACGAACTCGGTGGATTGGATGAGTATTGTTGCCCCAATGGGTTTGGCGACGCAGTGTTTTGCCATTTGCTCCGCAAGAATGGTTGGAAGGTAATTTTTACCCCACGGGCCAGTGGTAATCATTTCGAGTCTCGGACGCGCGGTAGGATGCCCGAGGAGCTAGAGCTGTATGAAATGGTTCAATTTGGGCTTCCTATATCGGATTTACAGGACGATTTTTCTTCTTTGTTGCAGCCTACGCGGCTTGAGTTTAGCGGAGGAAATTCAAGCTGTGATTCTCTGCCAGTGGCTAGCAAGATATTTAGTTCAATTAGTAGGCGATTGCCGGGCGGACTCAGGAGTCAACTACAAAAGTTGCTGTCTAGGACCTAATTATGGCTAATAGTAAAAGGGGCGATATATATGTCGAGTTGACTGAGCCTTGCCATCCATCGACGCGATTGGGGCCTACGGCAAATCTTAGCGGATTTGTCATTGCGCCAACGGACATTGACGTGCGTAGCAGAGAGCATTTTAATTTGCAGGTGCTACTAAGGGAGAAGGGAAGTGTGGAATCTCGCGCAAGGTGCTGGCGCTCGTTGCCGACAGGTGCACTTGTGGAGAATCGGGGCGCTTTTGTCGAGAATTTGGAGGTAGTGGAGAGCCGTAGGGCTGATTTGCCTGTGGTGCGTCTTCCGTCTCAGAAATGCTACCTAGTTACTGGAAGAATCAATTGTGAGGCGCTCGTACCGCTCGATAGCGAGGGGGTTAAAGAGTTTATCATTTCGCTCGCTATTTTCTGTGGAGATATTGTTAGCAGCTCTAATAGCGTAGAAATTGCGATTATGCCGCGCTGCATGTGGAAGGAGCCGCTTGGTGGTTTTATTTTTCCGCCCATGGGGCTTACTTGCAGCGACTTTATTGCAGTGCAAGGTTGGGCACTTTGCCAGGGGGCAAATCTTAGCAGTGTTAAGGTGTTTGTAAACGATTCATTCTTGGAAATGGCGAGGCTAGGCATTTGGAGCCCCGGTATTCACTTAGCCCTTCCAGATCCTGAAGAATCTAGGCGGGCAATCTTTGCCTCAATGCTAGAGTTTAGTCAGGTTAAGCGACTAGTCCCTAGCCTAAAAGCCTCAAGCAATGTCTGTATTTCTACAGAATGTACGTTTTCAACGGGGCAAAGGATTTGCTTTAGTTTGCCAAATGTTCAGTGGAGGCCGTGGGATAAGGAGCTGGGTGATGGCATTGAGGGCGAGATTGAGAGGGTCTACCTCGGTGCGGATGGCGCTATGCATATTGAGGGTTGGGTCTATAGCAAGGTGCAAAATGGCCTTAGGCTTTACCTTCAAGGTCTTCGCCGCACGTTTGAGGTGACTCATGCTCCGGATAGGGGCTGCTCTTTAGTGTGGTGCGAGCGGCCAGATATTGAGGAAAGATACTTGCCGCGCAGTTTAGCTACCTCTTATGGATTTTCGATTAGCGTAATTCCGTCCTGTCTAGATCGCTTTGGTGGCCTTGTTCGCTTGTTCGCTAAGGATGTTCACTCAGATTTGGCAACCCCATTGGGACCTAGAGAAAAATGGCTTAAAATATCGCGATTGGTAATCGAATGTTCTCGTTTTAAAGGGCCAGGAAAAAAGGCTCTTGCGCAGGGAGCGCTATGTGCCACGAGGATAATGCCTAGTTTTAGGTCATGTTCGAGCGCACAAAGGCTTAGGGCCTGCGCCGGTAAGCCAAGTAGTTTCCTCTTTGCGACTCATAACTTGTCCGATGTAGAGGGCGCGCCTAAAGTGATGTTTGACATCGTTAAGGGCGTTCTACAGTCATGCGGGTCGGAAGCTAGGGTTTTTGTGATTTCGCCGTGTGAGGGCGCGGCGCGAAGGTCCTATGAAATGCTTGGCGCTAGAGTAGAAGTGATTCCAGACCTAAGCACGGTCGGGCAAGATTGGAAGCGATATACTAAAGGCTTGGTCGACGCGAGTGGGATTATAAGTGATTTTTCGGTGGATATAATTTTTGCCAATGTCACGGATTCTTTTTGGGCGGTGGATGTGGCTGATAGGTTGAGCATTAGAAGTGTTTGGATGATTCATGAGAGCTATCCTCCTTATGATGCTTTTATAGAGATGGATCCGCGGTTAAGAGTGCGATTTCTTCACAGTCTGCGTTTGCCCGAAAAGGTGGTATTTGTATCGCAGTTTTCTAGGTCGGTATACGCGAAATTGGTGGATGATGAGCGTGCGATGGTAGTTCCCAATGGGATCGATACTGAAGCTATCGAGGAAATTAGCCGCAAACTGGGAAAGGGCGAAGCTCGAAAGAGATTGATGCTTAATAATGACGAAAAGGTAATTAGCATCATAGGCACTACTAGCTATCACAAGGGCCAAGACATTTTTATTCGCGAGATGGGGTTGCTTAAGCGACTTATGCTGGAGAGTCAAATTCGCTTTTTAATCGTCGGTTGTCGCGATGGAGAATATTTGACGACATTAAAAAACATGGCGTCGGATTTAGGCTTAAGTGGTGAAGTCATTTTTGTCGATGCGACACCTGACGTAGCTCCTTATTTTATCGCAAGCGATTGTGTGGTTATTGCTTCGCGCGAAGAATCAGCGCCTTTGGTTTCTCTAGAGGCGTTCTCGTATGGAACGCCTCTAGTAAGCACTACGGCCATGGGATTAAGCGAGCAGGTGCGCGATGGCGAAAATGCATTGGGTTTTTATCCCGAAGAGGAAGGTCACTTAGCTGCTCAAGTAGTGCGAATATTAGGTGACAAAAATTTACGAGAACGGCTAGTGAGGCGAGCAAAGGAGATTGTGAGAGAAGGGTTTTTGTTGAGGGATGCCATTAGAAGGCACGTAGAGATTATTATGGGTGCGTAAGTTGACACGCCCATATACCGTTTCCAAAAAGTAAGTTAAATATTTTACTTTTTGGAAACGGTGTATGCTAAGTTAAGCCATTTTATGCTTAATTAGAGAGCAGTGGTTTTTTCTATACGCCCTTTTTTGCTATTGTGAGCGTCTTTTTGAATAGCGAATGCGTCTAAAAATAGTGAAAAAGTATAGTAATCGCTCTAAGCTCGAGTGAAAATTCATTCTAATGAGTATACGCGGTTTAGATTTTAGGATAAATTTTTTTTGCTCCTAAATTTAGTTGGTTGCGTCTAGGCGGATTCGCGACATGCCGATATTCATTTGATATACTAGAAAAACAGTGGAGGGCATTAAATTCGAGATGGTTTTACTGCTTAAACTATGTCTTGGTATCTTGTCGATATTTACTTGTGTATTACAAGAGCAAGCGCATGGGATCTATTTTTATATCTCGGCTAAGGACAGTCATACTGTAGTCAGAACGTGAGTTAAGAATAATTGGCACTGGATTCTGCAAAGGTGGACCTTAAGGAAGGAGTCAACATAGGCGTGTTGCATGCTGGCGCGACCCATGTTGGCAAGTGTAGAACCGAGAACCAGGATTCTTATGGTTTTGTTCGAAGGGGAGATAGTAGTCTCTTTGTCGTGGCGGACGGAATGGGGGGAGCAAAGGGTGGAGCAATCGCGTCTGGTCTCGCTGTTGATGTCATATGCAAGGAAGCTCTGGATGAGTCGGGACGCATCACTAAAGAGAGTATTCATAGCGCCGTAGAAAAAGCCAATACAGCTATTCACGAGTTTAGCAAGCTTAGCGACTCGTTATCGGGGATGGGTACTACGGCTGTGGTGCTAGGTTGGCATGCTGGCAAATTATTCATCGCTCACGTTGGAGACTCCAGGGCATACGTCTATAGGGAACAGAGTGGTGAGTTGAGGCGCCTCACCAAAGACCATACCTTAGTGCAAGAACTCCTAGATGCAGGTTCTATTGCGAAACCGGCCGCAGAAAATCACCCAATCAGCCACATGTTGACTCGCTCCCTTGGGCCACATGAAAGCGTTTCTATCGACGTGCAAGAGTTGTCCGATGACCTGCTCCAAGGAGATAGATTTCTTCTTTGCTGCGATGGCCTGTACAATCATGTTTCAGACGAAGGGCTGCAAGAGGTTCTCGGCAGGCATGAGCTAGAGATGGCAGCCGAGGTCTTGGTCTCATTGGCGAATGAGGCAGGTGGTAGCGATAATATCACAGTGCAGATCGTAGAATTTCATCAAGAGGCCGCAAGCGAAGCAGGCGCAAATAAGGCGGCCAAGACTGAGTCCTTTAATTCCTCGGGAATAAATTATGAAGGACTTAAAGAGGCATTTAAGAATGCTAGGCAGGCAGATAAGGAGGCCGAAGCAAAGCAAACGTTGGTAAATGGCGTCGAGCGAGTGACCGACGATACTAATATCGATTCGACTCCTACGGCGAGTGCATCGCAGAAGACCGAAGATATTGGCGAGCGGAGAGAACGCCTGGCGAATACTAATGGGCGCGTTAGTGGTTCTAGTGGCGCTCAGGATGCGCCTAAAAAAGAGGGCGAGAAAGTCGCATCCGAATACAAAAAGCTAGAAGACACCGAATCATTTGGTCAGGTAAATAGCCTTGAGCGATTTCAAATTCTTGCGCTTGGCTGCGTGTTAGCGGCGTTGGTCGTGTGCATTTATGTCGCCTTTCCACGAGAGGACTCCCTGCCCCCTAAAACTCAACCTCTCATCGCGAGTGTCACTACTCGAGTTCCAGCCGACGCTGTGTCGCCATCTGTGGACACTGGCAGCGTGCTTGATCGCGATAGTGCAAGTTCTCAAATAGTTAAGGCCGTACCCATGCCCACTGGTGTCACTGAATCAACGCTGCCCGCGCTTGACGTGCCTCCGAATGAGAAAAAGGTCGTAAGCGACATGTGGCCATCGGTAGAGGTGTTGCCA
This sequence comes from Deltaproteobacteria bacterium, assembly GCA_020845775.1. Classification (NCBI taxonomy): domain Bacteria; kingdom Pseudomonadati; phylum Myxococcota; class Myxococcia; species Deltaproteobacteria bacterium. The sequence continues at coordinate 5,523 of JADLFC010000129.1, read as the reverse complement.
GAGGAAAGACCTGCTTGGGGCAGTGGGAGTACGCACACTAGTGATGAGTCTCAGGCAAATGCAAGCAACGAAGCGAGTCCAGTTTTAGAGAGTGGCTCCTCAGCGCCCATAGGGGTTGTGGCTTTGAACGATTTAGGAGCTAACGCGACGGAGACTAAGGAGCGAGTTAATCCCCCTAGCTCAGAAGGTAATGTAAGCAGTGCTTCAGTAGACGAGTCCGCGTCGATGAGCGAGCTGGAACTGGCGGAACTAAAGAGTTTTGAGGAAAAGGAGAGAACTTTAGCCAAAGTGGTTCTTCAAGCCTCGGACATTAGTGTTCCGCCGCCTCCGGAGTCGGACGCGTACGTTGTTGCAATTCGCTCGTCGGCTAATGAACCAATAGTGTGGGAGCACGAAAAAACTTTGCGCGACAAGTTTATTAGCGAGGCTTTGAGCTACGATCGATCGGTCGGAGAGTCGGACGGCGATGTTAACTTTGGCGCACTTAATTTAAATCTTTCTGTAAGGGCAGAAGTAATAAAGGAGAAGTTGCTGATACGAGAAAAGATTGCGGATATCGATTCTAAATTGCGAGCGTATGGTCTTGGAAGCGAAGATGCATTAAAGCGGCGAATATCGGAAATAGAGCAGCAAATAGCGCTTCTCGATGAGGCCTACGAACGAACAATGGATAGTCTCGACAATGCGGCGAAGCGCTATGCATATTGGTTGGGACAAAAGGGCGCGCTAAACAATCAGGATCCGTTAGCCCTGGCGTTAGAACTGGCAGAAAACAATTTGCAGGTAAAGCGAACAAAGGAAGCGCATGATGTGTCCTTGCAGAGGAAGGGCGAATTGGAGAGTTTATGGAAGGATAACCCGAGCAAAGATGAATACGCAGCTCAGATGTCGATGATAGAGCAAGAGTTAGCAAGTCGACGCATTGCGCTAATTCAAGCTGTTGAGCTTGCAATTGATGGCGCGATGGAACTAGCTAAGTTCGATCTTTCGGAAAATGCTTTGCTAGCAGACGACTTAAAAAGGCAGAAATCGCGCTTGAATAGGCACTTTGGACATATTAACGTTTTTGGTTCACTCGCCAATAGTTCGAGGTCGGTTCAGCAAAAGGTTCTTATGGATAATCGCCGCGAACTGGTAAATAAACTTGGTTTTTTGCAGAAAAAAGTAAGCGACGATCAAGAAGTAGAAATTCGCCGAAAACTGGCCTTTGAGCGCCTTAATTTTTAGGTTCGGCTGGCTCAAGAGGACGGCTATTCCTTAAAATGGCTCGAATGTCCTTATTGAGAAAAACGCGCTGATAATGTATTATCCACTCACATTTCTATACTGCTAAAAACAAATATGCTTTTTGTTTTTGGCGCGAGTGCAACTGCCAATGTGAGGGGGCATGAACAAGTCTGCAATTGTTAGCGTTTACGATAAGAAGGGCCTTGGTCCATTTGTTAAATTTCTAATCGAAAATGATTACATCATTTTGTCTAGCGGAGGAACTGCAAAGTATTTGCGGGATGCGGGATTAGAAATTCAACTAATTGAGGAGTTTACGGGGCAGGAAGAAATTTTAGGGGGACGAGTTAAGACACTTCATCCAAGAATCCACGCCGGAATTCTCGCGCGCCGAGATGTGGCAGGTGATATGGAAGTTCTTAAAAACATGGGCGTTCCGCCAGTCGATCTAGTCGTTGTCAACTTATATCCATTTTTAGAGCGCGTGCGCGAGACAGAGCAAGGTGGCGAGAAAAATCACACTTCTCTCATAGAAGATATAGATATTGGTGGGCCGACACTTCTGAGGGCTGCGGCAAAAAACTCTCATTTCGTCGCTGCTGTATGCGATCCGAATGATTATGAGATGATTATCGAGGAGATTAAAGCTAGTCGGGTAGTATCATTGGATACTAGGCGGAACTTGGCAAAGAAGGTCTTTGCCATGACTGCCGAGTACGATGCTGAGGTGGCGCGTTACTTTTCCTTAAAAGAACGTCTATTGGACGACGAGGGCAATCGCATTCTGCTAGCGCCAATTGAGTCTTGCATTTTGGAAAAGGAAGCAGATCTGCGTTACGGCGAAAATCCTCATCAACAAGCGGCAGTGTATAGGCCTTTTCGAGGGGTAAATGCGACTGTTGTCCCTCTTTGGCAACAGCTTCAAGGCAAAGAGTTGTCATACAATAATTTGCTCGATGCACAGGCGGCCATTGACCTCTTTGTAGCGGTGGAGAGTCGATTTGCCGAGCAACATGTATCCGTAATCATAAAACACTCAAACCCATGTGGAGTTGCTGTGAGGGGTAATGCGGTGGATGCGTTTATAGAGGCTAGAAAATGCGACCCGGTGAGTAGTTTTGGCGGCATCATTGCTGTTAGTGGCGTTGTGGATGGCAATTTTGCCAGGACAATTCTCGAGGGGTTCGTCGAGGTGCTTGTGTTAAGCGATCTAACCGACGAAGCACGTGCTGTGTTTGCTAAGAAAAAAAATGTGAGAGTATTAAAATGCGATTTCGCTAGGTGGAAGCTCTCTAGCGATCGCCCGCAGTGGCGCATGCGCTGTCTAGCGGATAGCTATTTGCTATATTCTGCGGATAGGAGTAGCGAGGGGGTTAGCAGTGCGACGGTCGTTACGGAGAGGAAGCCGGAGGTCAGCATGTTAGACGATTTGGATTTTGCGTGGATCGTCTGTAAGCACGTTACATCGAACGCCATTGTAGTAGCGAAGGGACTTAGCGCCATTGGCGTTGGCGCTGGACAGATGAGTAGAGTGGATTCAGCGCGGCTAGCTCTTGAGCGAGCAAAAATTCATGGACACGATGTGTCGAAGAGCGTGGCAGCGTCAGATGCGTTTTTGCCGTTTACTGATGTGCTAGAGGTTTTGAACGATGCTGGAATTGGAGCTCTGATTCAACCAGGAGGCTCGCAAAATGATTCGTGCGTCATCGAGTCCGCAAATGAGCGGAAAATGTGCATGTTGTTTACTGGCGTTAGGCATTTTAGGCATTAGTTAATAGGGATTAGAGTATGAAAGTTTTGGTAGTGGGTAGTGGCGGAAGAGAACACGCCATTGTTTGGAAACTAAAGAGCAGTCCTTTAATAAAGGAGTTGTTTTGTTGGCCAGGGAATCCCGGAATAAACCAGCTTGCTAAAGCCGTTCCGCTCGAATCGCCTTGTAGTTACGGGGCCCTAGCTCTTTGGGCGGTGGACAGGAAGATTGACCTAACCGTAGTGGGCCCAGAGGCTCCGTTAGCTGATGGAATCGTTAATATCTTTTCAGAGCATGGGCTAAAAGTGTTCGGGCCAACTAGGGAAGCTGCGCGATTGGAGTCTTCGAAGTATTTCGCCAAGGAGATTATGATGAAGGCTGGTGTCAGAACTCCTCGGGGATACGTGTTTAGCGATATTGCGGCTGCAAAAGATCACGTTGAAAGACATGGAGCTCCAATTGTCGTTAAGGCCGATGGCTTGGCTTCGGGTAAGGGGGTGCTTGTAGCTGAGAGCAAGCAGGAAGCACTCGACATGTTGGATTTGCTAATGGTTGCAGGGCGCATGGGCGAGGGTGGAAAGAAGGTTGTGCTTGAGGAAAAGCTCATTGGTCAGGAAGCCTCGCTGATGGCCATTGTCGATGGGGACACGGTATTGCCTTTAGCTGTAAGTCGCGACCACAAGCGTTTGCTGGACGGCGACAGGGGTCCTAACACTGGAGGGATGGGTGCTATCTCGCCCACAGCCGTGTTGCCGGATGATTCTGTGGAAAAACTTACTGGAGAGATTTTTGTTCCAGTTTTACGAGAATTGTGGAGTAGGGGGATTCACTACACCGGGTTTTTATATGCTGGGGTTATGGTCGATAAGTCCGGAGTTGCACATGTCCTTGAATTTAACTGCCGCTTAGGAGACCCAGAGACTCAAGTGTTACTACTGCGCTTGCAATCCGATTTGCTCGTTGCCATAGATGCTGCTGTTAATGGCAAGTTGTCTTCGGTTGATCTGCGTTGGAGCAAAAAGGTTGCAGCTTGTGTGGTAGCGTCTTCGGAGGGATATCCAGACAATCCGATCACAGGAAGGGAAATTTCCGGAATTTTCGATAGCTATCAGGATGCCGAGACGGTGTTGTTTCAGGCGGGAACGAGAACTGATGAAAAGGGAAATTTAGTTACTAATGGAGGTCGCGTTTTATGCGTTTCGGCTTTAGGCAGTGATTTAGATCAGGCCTTGCAGAGAGTATATAATGGAATGAATAGGGTTAAGTTCGAGGGGATGCATTTTCGCAGAGATATTGGAAAAACCTAGTGCGGCGAAGTAGTTATCCTAGCAAGGAGATTGTCGTTTATGAATGTTAACAGTGGGGTGAGTTGTTCTTGTAGCTGTTCTGAAAAGGCCGCTGTAAGCATAGTGATGGGGAGCGAGAGCGACAAGGCGCTAATGCAGGCTGCTAGGGACACTCTTTCAGAGTTTGGCATAGGAAGTGAGTGGCGCATTCTTTCGGCGCACCGCACGCCAGATCAGGCTATAAGTTGGATTAGAGAGGCTGAGGCGCGAGGGATTAAAGTTATCATTGCCGCTGCTGGATTGGCAGCTCATTTGGCGGGAGTGGCCGCTGCAAACAGCATTCTGCCGGTTCTTGGCGTGCCCTGCGATGGTGGCCCGCTCAATGGCATGGATGCGCTTCTTTCGACTGTGCAGATGCCGAAAGGGACACCTGTGGGAACACTGGCAATTGGCAAAGCTGGCGCAGTTAATGCAGCATTGTTGAGTCTTCGGATCCTTGCGCTTAGCGATTCGTCCTTGCGCCAAAAACTCATTGCCCATAAGGCGCGTTTGGCGGAGGAGGTTCTGAATGCGGACAAAAATCTATTGCCATAATAAATGTTGAAAGGCGTTTTTGTTGAAACTTTTGTAGAACGCTTGCAGCGCGGCGAAGTGGTGGCCTATCCCACCGAGACGCTAATCGCCTTAGGAGCGAATCCCTTTGACACTTTAGCCGTGGAGCGCTTAATCGAGCTAAAAGAGCGGCCTACGGAGAAAGGGATCCCGCTCATTATCGATATGGCATGTAGGGTAGATGAATGGGTCGAGGCGGAGGATTTGCACTGTGCTCAAGGTCGCAAATCCTTGCAGGAGCGCTTTTGGCCTGGTCCGCTTACGATCGTTTTTACGGCCAATTCGCGTGCACGGGAGATTTTTTCGCCGCTAATCTTCGGCTCTGATTTTTCCCTTGCCGTAAGGCTGTCTAGTAGTCCCGTGGCTAGGGAATTGGCCAAAGGTTTGGGCGGGGCCATTACTTCGACTAGTGCAAACATTAGTTCACGCCCATCGGCAACGAGTTTTAAGGAAGTGCGACAAATATTTCCAGAGCTACTGTTAGTAGATAAATTGTCTGCCAGTAATTCCGAAGGGGCATCTTCTGGCAATAGCCTTGCCTCGACAATTTTAGACGTGCGGAAATGTCCTTTTAGAATATTACGAGAAGGGGCTATCGGTCGGGAACAGCTAGTGGGACTGTTGGGAGATTGCAGTTTGTAAGTTACC
>JADLFC010000128.1 GCA_020845775.1 Deltaproteobacteria bacterium | reverse complement strand
CCAAAGCAGCAGCTCATAGGCGATGTCTCTTTAGACACTCCATTACGAATTGAAAAAGAAAAAGGCGCAAGTGGTGAAGCGTCACTCTAAACCAACCGCCCTTCGCGTACTTTCTTGCACTTGAGTATAGTGGGACGCTTAGAGAGCGCACCGGAAGACCAGCGCGGTGGACTCTCCATACAAATAAATGGTCTTCTCCGTAACTGCAATGTGTCGGATATCCGCCTAGCTCATAAAAGAGTTCTCGAGCAATCAAAAACCCTTGATCGCCAAATGGAAGTCCAAACATCTGGGAGCGCAGATTAGCAGCCCATGCATTAAAGGCACAAAGCCATGGCCCATCCTTCTGATACTTAAGACTAAAATAATACAGTCCTCGCTCAAGCTCCTCGAGCCCGGAATTCATGCGGTTAAGCAGTTGTGCGGTCAGCACGGAGTCGGCGTGAATAAACCACAACATTTCGCCACGCGAGAGTGTGGCAGCTAAGTTCATTTGAGTGCTGCGCCCCTGAGAAGAGCGACAGATTCTTATCGGAGCACTGATAGCACTCTGAAATTCCTCGTCACTACGAGCATCCTCAAGTGAGGCTGCAAGAATGATTTCATTGGGAACTGTTATAGCCAATAGCTGCGGGAGTAAAGTGCCCCAGGCCATCTCGCTTCTGCCAATGGGAACAATAATAGAAAGTCTGGGCCGCAAAGAAGACATCATTTCTCACCGCTTTCGAGAAGCCAAAGCCACTCCTGGCAAGCCTTCTGCAAAACTCTTAGCAGGCTAGTCACCATACTAACTGCCAACTACTTTATCGAGCTGCGGAATCAAAACCTCAGCACTTACTTTCGCCGCCCGCTGAAAATTCGCCTGCCATTCTTCATGCCCCCGTGGCCCCACATGATTTGTAACTACTGAACAGCTAGCCCAACTGACACCACTCGCAGCGCAAGCCTCAGCTATCCCAAAAAGCTCCAGATTCTCAAAACGCGCCTTAGTTTGTCTTGCATAAGTCTCGCCTAATAAAACATCTAGCGTTACAGAAGTCGTGCTATACACTGCTTCTCTATAACACTTGCCAGCCAGCGAAGGAGTTAACCTAGACGATAGTAGTGGATCTGCACAAAACTCCGTTGGGAGTGCGCTCGGAAAATGAGCTAGGCCCGATGCCACTGCACTGTCCGCCAAACGAACCTCTGTGGCACTAACCAAACTAAAAAGAGACACACCGCTGTCTACCACACCAGCACTGCCAACAAACAACACTGACAGCTCGACCTCATTATACTCTCTCCTTAAGCTAGAAATGATACTTGCCAAACGAGCCGCAGCACTCGCAGAACCAATCCCACTAGGAAAAACCTTAACGCAGTTAGATGCATTAAAATGCTCTCTAAAATACTTTAATTCCGGCTCAAACGCGCCAAGAATGACTAGTAATTTATTCATAAAAACCTTACACTGCATTCTATGTAGGCTCAATTATTGCCACCATGTTCACGCTGAACTATAAGTCATTTTGTTTACTGAATGCTATTGTAATTAAGCTCCCTTTGAGAGGAGAACAGGCAGATCGATAAATATCAGAGCAAATTCATCGGGTGTTTAGTAGCAAACCAAGGTTAATTGTTTTTTTATAGTGATAGGAGAGTTTGTTTTTATGGCCACTGAAGTCACAATGCCTCAGCTAAGCGACACTATGAGCGAGGGAAAAATTTTAACCTGGCTTAAGTCAGAGGGAGAGCATGTGAGTCGTGGCGACGCGATTGCCGAAGTTGGCACTGATAAGGCAGATTTAGAAGTCCAATCTTTTTACGAAGGCACACTTCTAAAAATACTAACACCTGCTGGCACCGTGGCCACCGTTGGCACACCTATAGCAGTTATCGGTGGCAGTGATGAGGTTGTAGATAATTCTAAATCTCGCGCAGCACCACAGCATGCTTTATCACAAGAGCCAACTGTATCTACGCAATCAATTTCCTCCCAAGTAGCAGACCAAAGTAGCCAAGAAAATGGAAATCAGAGTGAGCGAATAAAAATTTCACCGCTAGCGAGAAACCTGGCGAAGTCGTACGGCATAAATTATGGCGATCTCCCTGGCAGTGGCGAAGGCGGCAGGATTGTTAAAAAAGATATAGAAAAGTTAGTATCTGTGCCCACATCCACTGCTTCTTCGCCAACACGTCAATCCCTAAGCGATATGCCAGAAAGCGCCAAAGCGCCTCTTATTCCAATTATTCCAAGCCTTCCACCACAACCCTCGGAGACAACGCCCCTCACACAAGCAACTGCAATTGCCGAAACTGCATCGCTTTCAAAAATGCGGCAGACAATTGCTGCTCGAATGCTAGAAAGCAAAACCACCATTCCTCATTTCTACGTAACTACAAAAATTTGCATGGACGCGGCTAAAAAACTGCGCCTTTCATTAAAAGAGGAACCACAGTTTGAAGGCATTACCTTTAACCACCTCATTTTAAAAGCGGCTGCTCTTGCGTTAAAGAAATATCCCGAAATAAATTCCACCTATAAGGAGGGTAATGTTATACGACCGCAGGATATAAACATAGGGATCGTAACAGCGGTTACTGGGGGGCTCCTCATCCCAGTGTTAAAACAAGCCGATAGGCTCTCACTCGCCGACATAGTGAGCGAAGCAGTTGGATTGGTAAAGCGGGCAAAAAGCGGCAAACCGCGCTCCGACGACTTAACGGGCGGTTCGTTTAGCATATCTAATATCGGGATGTACGAGGTTGAAAGCTTTAATGCCATTATTAATCCTGGTCAGGGAGCAATATTGGCAATCAGCAGTATTTTAGATGAACCGCTAGTAGTCGATGGGAAGTTTAGCGTTGGCTCGGTTATGCGAGTTTGCCTATCAGTAGATCACCGCATAATCGACGGCGTTGTGGCGGGGCAATTCAATGCTGAACTAAAGCGCCTACTAGAAAATCCCGTTCTTTTAGTAATTTAGCGCGGGTGCAATGAGAAGACTTCGAGTAATCGATCGCAAAGGGCCCGAGCATTTCTCGCAGATTTTGAAATTTCAAAACGGGCTCGTCGATGCGAAAATTAACAATCGTTCTCTGCCAGATTTTCTCGTGCTCGTCGAGCACGAGAAAATTTATACCCGTGGAAGAGCCTCAGAACCCCTGATACCCGCACATCCTGCCGCTAAGGCAATTGAGCAAATCGAAGTAAATCGGGGTGGCCAACACACTTTTCACGGACCCGGTCAGCTAGTGGCATATCCAATTTTTGACTTGGATCGCCATGGAAGCGATGTACATCTGTTCTTGAGAACACTGGAACTTGCAACAATAAGAGCTTTGGAAACATTCGGCATCCAAGGCAGGCAAAATTCTGGACTCACAGGCGTGTGGGTAGAACGTGCTGGAAGCTTGAAAAAACTTGCTTCAATTGGAATTGGCGTAAAAAAGTGGATTAGTTTTCACGGCCTTGCACTAAATGTTTCTACAAATCTAAATTACTTTCGCTCCATATCTCCTTGTGGTCTCGACTCTGACGTCATGACATCCATGCAAGAACTTCTACCAAATGCTTCCCTCGAGGCAGAGAACGCCATGGAGAGTGTTAAATCTGCAATTGTAGAGGCATTCATTGAGGCGTTTGACCTAAGTTGCGCTTCTATGAGTGCATATCCAGCGGAAAGCCGCGAAGCGCGTCCAAACTGGCTAAAGGTAAAAGCACCAGGTTCTGAGGGGTTTATGTCCACGCGCAAAGTAGTAAAGACACATCGCTTAGCCACTGTTTGCGAAGAAGCCATTTGTCCAAACATTGCCGAGTGCTGGGCCCATTCGACTGCAACTTTCATGATAATGGGGGAGCTCTGCACTCGGCGTTGCAGCTTTTGTTCAGTTAAAGATGGCTCCTTAGACAACCTAAAGCCACTCGACCCACTAGAGCCATATCGCATCTCTAAAGCTGTAAAGAATTTGGGGCTTCGCCATGTGGTAATCACTTGCGTCAACCGAGACGACTTGCCAGACATGGGAGCAAATCACTTCTACGCCACAGCTCGCTCAATTGCCCTAGAGAATCCAGATTGCATGATCGAGCTACTCATCTCAGACCTGCGCGGTCGGCGACATTTGCTAGAAACTATATTGCGCGATAAATACGTTGGCGTTCTAAACCACAATATTGAAACCGTTAGTCGTCTTTACAGAACTATTCGCCCAGGAAGTAATTTTGAGAGATCGCTAAACATCCTTAAATGGGCTCGGGAGCTAGATCCAATCCTGCCCACTAAGTCCAGTATAATGTTAGGACTCGGCGAGACAAGGACCGAAGTATTGGCAGCAATGGATGCCTTGCGAGAGGTAGATTGTAACATTCTTACACTTGGGCAATACCTCCAACCGACGCCTAAACAAAGTCCCGTAGAAGAGTACATTACGCCAGCAGAATTTGTAGACTACCAAGAAGAGGGATTTAGGCGGGGTTTCTCGCACGTCGAATCGGGCCCTTTTGTCAGAAGTTCGTATCATGCTTGGAAACATGTGCAGACCAAGCTGGATAAACGCTTTTTACGTGAATCTCAGGCTGGCTTGTGAGCACTAACAGAAAAAGTTTCATTTCCCTCGTGTTTATAGTTGTCATTCTCATCGCATGCCTTCAGTTAGGCCTAAATGCTGCACTGGGTTTAGGATTAAAGGAACTTTTCTCTCAAGGTACGGGATGCAATGTGAGATTCGAGTCTCCTTGGATACATTTTTTCCCATTTCGCGGAACTATAGAAAACGTTCGGATTCGCCACCTAGAGGAAAAGCGCTCTCGAGGATTTTTCGCTAAAAAAGTGTCGGTAGAATTAGAGCTAGCCAAACTGCTCTCTAAAACCGTATCCCTTAGACACCTGAGGCTCGAGGAGGCTAAGGCTATTAGCAAGGGGCCAGATAGTGGCTTTTGGCGCACTATTAAATTCGTAACGCCACATCGCAGTCGCGAAGCCAACAGTAATGAGAAGAGACAACCTACATGGCACTCCTTTTTAACCGATGGGTGGTCAATTGCCTTAAGCGATCTAGTGGTTTTTTCAGATAAGCGCATAGGCCCACATTTGGAACTTATCGGCAAACGGGGAAGAATAGCTATGAGCGATCTCTCACTTGAGATGTTAGAAATTTCAAACTCATTAGTAGATACGGCAATCGTAGCCAAGGCAAAGTTTTTGGAGCTCGAGCCTCGCAACCAGCCTGCCTCGAAATTTGGAGAAACGATTCTCGACGCTGGTTTAAACAAAGGAGTTCTGCGAGTTCGTCGCGCGAGCTTAGGCAAGTATTCAGACCAAAGCAGCCGCCCTACTAACGACTACATTAGCATTGGCGGAGTAATAAACTTTAACGCCGGCATTGCCAATCAATACGCTCTAGACGTGAGCACTCTTCTTCCACACAAGTATCTCTCCAATCTCATACCAGGATATGGCGACTCCATTAATAACTCCGAAGCGGCAATCTCTGCTAACGCCAAAATATCCGGGCCTTTACTTGAGCCCAAGGCAGTTGGTTCAATAGAACTGAAACTAGCTAGGCCTTTCGGCCCTATTAGACGAAAGGAATGTTTGCCGGATTTTGCGCGCAGTGTTTTCTTTATCGATTCGAATCGCATTAAGCTTGAAAATCTTCAAATTGCAGACTTGGCAGAGCGTGGGTCAGTTGAGCTAACCTTTGACGAATTAATGTCTTTTTCCGCTGAACTTAGTTTAGCATTGGGACGAGATAATCCACTACTAAAAAGATGCTTGGATATGTCAGCCCAACTCGCTACTGCGGAACAACCTTTCGACTCCTCACCCACGGTGGAGCACATTTCAAAAACCTCGGCACTAGCTAGCGCCTTGCTTGACTCAAGCGCACTTATTAAGGCAAGCGGCTCTCTAAAGGAGCCAAGCATTTCGGGCTCATTAACTGCTAATATCCGACAAAGCGACATTATGGCTAGTTCATTGCTAGTTGCTAATTTTAATACGCGCGAGGATAGGCTAAATATCGAGGTAGCGGAACGCGGAGCCATGCCACAAATTCAAGATGATCCCGTAACTTCCTCTAGGCCTCCAGAATCATCGACTACAGATGCTACCACCTTTAGGACGGCGATAAACTCAAAATTGACGGCTTTTTTCTCTATCGGCCTTAAGACTGGGGAGTTTTTTGCTCCCAATATATCCTTTGTGCGCTATCCGCTAGAAAAGCTTATAGCCTTCTTTAGCCCTTTGCTTAGCCAATCTCAACTAGCAACGCTTACGGCAGTAAGCACAAAGAATAGCCTCCTATCAGCTACGCTCTCAGATGTGCGTTATCAGCCAGCCGTGCCATCCCTTTCGGGAGCTGGCAACCTCTTCTTGTCGGACTTCTCTGGACTCGAGGATTCCTTTTTTGAAACCGCTTTGTCGTTTAGCGGCAAAAACATTTTCGCTAAAAATGCCATTTTTCGCTCGCAGCATGGCGAGGTTCTAGGAAGCGGCAGCGTCGCGATTGGGGGCGAAATTGGCGCTGAATTATCGACGCGGAATTTTAACCTTAGCAGCGTGCCATTTTGGCAGAAATATCTTCCCTCCTATCCATGCTCGGCAAGCGTTACCGCTACACTCAGTGGGACTTACCATGATCCGCATTACAGCGTTTCTGTAGATTTAGATCAGATGCCGAATACGTCCCCGGTTATCCCAGTTCCTAAATCTCACCTCGAGATAGAGGGAAACGCAATACTTTTTAAGGTCAAGGGGGATCTGTTCAACAAATCCGCTTTGTTAAATATCCAATATCCAATAATGCCGCAAAAGGCGGCGAAACTCGAGCTATCTCTTGATTTCGAACAATTTCCACTCTACATTTTTATAGCATCGGATACTTCCTCAAGCGCTAACCATGATTTTAATCCTTTGACTATGGGCGTGGCTTCTGGTTCCTTGCGATATAGAGGTACTACCCATGCGCCTCTACTGGGAACAGGCGAACTGTTGCTTAGCAGGTTTCATCTCGCCCTAGATGGCAATGAGATAACGCATGACAAGCCATTAAGAGCAGCAATTGAGAACGGGCGACTTACCTTCGCCGATATTGACCTTTTAGCGGCTAATAACAAAATATCCATATCGGGTTATCTCGATCATCGGACGGGATGGGATGCTAATATTCACGCTAACTGGAATTTAGCGCATTTTGCAGCCCTCTGGCCCGACTTAGAGCAGTTGGCCGGCAACCTAAATACAAGTCTCAACATTAGCGGACCAGTTGATACGCCGGTTATTAGCGGCCCATTAGAACTTGCGGGGGCTACCCTGTCCTTTCCGATAGGCAATTCACTTTTAGGAGCGACTAAAATAAATGCTAAAGCCATTTTTGCTAAACAGTCTCTCCTGCTTGACGAGCTTACTGCGCGCATTGGGCAAGGTTACGTATTTGGCATCGGTCGAATTCAGAATATTTTCGATGCCAGCACCAGAGAAACTGACCTCCATTTTAAATTTTCCGATATACTCCTAGAACCGATAGAAAAGCTCACAGTTAATGGGACGGGCATTTTGCACGTAACTCAGAGTGCTCAGAGGCCACCTCATCTTTCGGGAAATTTCGACATTCATAACGCATTGTACGAGGATACCGTAAATCTTGCAGATGTTCTTAAGGCGATTTCTAGCAAAATAGCTGGCGCTACGCCCGTTGATGTAGGTACTAGCGCCATAACTGCGGTGACTGAGGGAGCAGATGATTTAATGACCTTAAATATCGACCTCCGCGCCGATAACGCGTTGCTCGTTGAAACTAACATTGCTCGCGCTGAAATGCGAGGAGATATCAACCTCGGTGGGACAACACGACAACCGCGTTTAGACGGCCAAATCGAGACCATTGACGGGCAATTTGGATTTAGGTCAAACGAGTTTGAAATCATTACTGGAAAAATGGTTTTTCCAAAAAATCAGATCGCGATGGATCCCAATATAGACATTATCGGCGAAACTCAAGTTAGCAGTGCTACCGGCGAGGATTATCAGGTTCAACTTGCAATTTCTGGGACGCTCAGTTCGCCCACTATTAGATTTTCGTCGGATAGTGGTTTAGGCGAAAGCGATATCGTTTCACTTCTAGCTTTTGGTGGACGCGTAGAAGAACTTTCACTGTTGCAGATAAAATCAAAAACTTCTCAGCTTAGTTTTGCCGAATTGCTAGATCCAAAATCCGATCTCAGCCTCCAAGATCGCCTTTCTGGCTTAACTGGGCTTAGAGAAGTTCAACTCGATTCACGCTCTTCTATCGAGAATGGCGAATTCGTCCCTATAATCACGGCCACGCGCCCGGTAGTCGACGATTTGGATCTAATATTAAAAACCGAACTTGGCCGCGAGCAAGTCAATTCAGCACAGCTTAAATATAGCCTAACTGAATATCTAAGCCTTATTTCGGGCTGGAAGTCACGTGCAGTTACCTCTCCTGACTCGGCAACGGGAGAATTCTCTGGTGGAGTTACTTACAAGCGAACGTTTCCTGGCATAACTTTCATTCCGCCGCAATTGTCAGATTCATCGGAAGAATGAGCTTTAGGTGATAAATGTCAATTCGCCATATTCTATTACTGCTGTTTGTCTTTCTCGCTCTAGCTGATACATACACTGTTGCGCAAACCACTTTCGAGCCTTTAAGCGAAGCAACGGATGCAAGAATTACTAAAATATCTTTTAGAAATTGGACTAACCTAAATTATGACGACTTAAGTCTTCCACTGTCCATTCGCCGTGGTGATATTTTGTCACCATCCGTTCTACAGAGAGCCATTGGCGAGCTTTATGCTCGAAACATCTTTCAACATGTCGATGCCGTTATTTATGCAACGAGAGATGGGGTCGAAGTGGAATTTTTGCTAAGCCCTGCTCTTATCATTTCTGGAATTGAATTCGTCGGCAACGTTTCTCTGGACGAAAAAGCCTTGCGTAGGATGACTGCGCTTCGCCCAGGCATACAGCTCGACATTGCTCTTCTTAGCAAGGCCAAGCAAAAACTTCAGCGCGGCTATATCGATGCTGGTCACTTCGATACTTCAGTAGCAGTGGAGATCGTCCAGCGTAGGATCTCGCCTTATGTATCTCTAACGTTTCACATTGATGAGGGACGGCGGTCACGAATACAAGACATAGTTCTCGAGGAAGTTTTTCCCAATGATATTGCCGACTTAAAGAAAGCGTTTTTTAAAAAAGCCAGCGGCGCAGTCGCATCAACGGAAAAACTCACAACTTTGACCAACGAATTATTGCAAGCATTGAGGAATGAAGGTTACCTCGAGGCATACGTTAAGGTCGACAAGATTAAGGTGAATGAGGAGACTCGAGATGTCGAAGTCACCATGGAAGCGACGGTGGGAGATCCACTATCTATTATTTTTTTAGGCAATACGCGTTTTACTGCCGAGGAGTTACTGGCCCCCCTGCAGATGAAAACTCGAGCAGTGCCATTCACGGATAGCGCAATACCAAGTTTAACTAAGAGAATAGTTCATTTTTACCAGCAGCATGGATATTTTCTTACCACTGCTAGCTATCGGAGGTTGCCAGACATTGGGCAAAGAAGGCGGTTTGAAATTATCATTCATGAGTCGCCATTCGTTAGGCTAGAAAATATAAAGGTTTCCGGAAATTTTTCGGTTCCAACAGGCGATATCCTTGACGCAATGAAAGTGAAGCCGGCTGGATTTGGCATCTTAAAGCGGTGGCGTCATGGGTTTATTACGCAAAGCGATCTTAGCACGGACATACAGGAAATCGAGAAGCTCTATCAACAACTGGGATTCACCCAGGTTGAGATTTTACACCAGATTGAGCAGCTAAAGAACGACAAGGGTTTGCAGCTAAGCATTGAGATTAGGGAAAACCCCAGGCAATTAATTAACTCCTTAGACCTAGTTTGGAAAAATTTAGCCACCAAGCAAGATAGCTATGACGCCTTAAATTTGCTAACTGTTCGAGTCCCCATCAAACATGGGAGTCCTCTAAATGTCGAGGTTTTAAAAAACCAACGCGCTATTTTAAGCAACTCAATAGCTGAACTCGGGTATCCAAATGTTCGGGTCGAGTTATTCGTCGACAAAAGCGCTGGTTTTGCGCGTTACGAAATATACCCAGGAGAGAGAATTAAAATTGGGAAAGTCATAACGCGTGGCAATGTGTTCACACATGACTATGTCATTAGGCGCGAGCTAAAAGTAGACAGTGGAGACTTTTGGTCACCTTTAAAAGTTCAGCAATCCGAACAGGCTCTTTATCAATTGGGTTTTTTTCGGACTGTTTCCATTGGTCCACTAGACAACGCTTTGGACTCTCAAGTCGAGGACGTGTATGTAGACGTTAGGGAGCGGGATACAGGCAGCTTTGAGTTCGGTGGGGAGCTTAGCAGCGAGGATGGCCTTCACGTAATTACCGAAGCACGCCAGCGAAATTTTGCAGGTACTGGCAACTCGCTAGGGGTAGGGCTCGATGCTTATTTTAAGAGTGGACATCGAATTTTCGACACGGGACGCGCAAGGTCGACATTTACAGTGCCATACTTTTTGGCTCGCAAATTGGAACTGTACAATGAACTATTTGCTCTCGCTTCCTTTCAGCACGTCCATACCTTTAGCTATGATAGACTAGGTGCTGCTCAGCAGCTTAGATACCTATTGTCCGAACATTTAAAATATAAGTTAGGATATACTGCATATTACGAGAACCTCTCCGATGTGCCAGAAGACATCATTATCGGCGAGCGCGATGTCGGAGATACCATCTTCACTGTTGCCAACACTGAGTTCGATTTAGATTTTCGCGACGACCTATACAATCCCACCTCTGGCGGAAAGAGCGTTTTGCAATTTGAACTCAGCCACGACGCGATTTTTTCGGAGGCGAGTTTTTGGGGCGTTTCTTTTAGCCAGTCAATCTTCTACCCGCTACGGAAATGGCTCGTTTGGGCCAACAGCGCACGCATTCATTATCTCGAGCCTTTTGGCGATACTGATGTCATTCCGCTCAGTCATAGACTTTTCCTAGGGGGGAGAAACTCACTAAGAGGTTTTTCTCCTAACTCAGTTGGGCCACGTGGACTGAATGGAAACATAGCTGGAGGCGATCTTAGCTTAGTCCTAAATACGGAGTTACAATTTGGCATAACTGAGAGCATAATCTGGACGGCATTTTTCGATGCGGGGCAGTCAGTCATAAAGGAGTCAAACGATTTCGATGCGCATAATGCTTCCTTAAGCGAACTTCGCTATTCTCCGGGCATTGGACTTCGGTATAAAACGCCTATCGGGGCTCTTGGCATTGAATACGGCTTCGTGTTAAATCGAGAATTCGGCGAACGCTTAGGGCGACTTAATTTCAATATTGGCAACGCCTTTTAAACCTGGCAGAATTATGCGAGATACACAGAAAGTTACTATATATAGAATTAATACAAAAAGAGGCAACTATGAGTGACCACGTTTCAGAAATAAGTGATGTAGACTTTCAGGGTGAGGTTTTGGAATGCAATATTCCTGTTTTGGTGGACTTTTGGGCGCCGTGGTGTGCACCGTGTAGAAGTATTGCACCCGTTATTGATGAAATTGCGAAAGAATACAATGGACGGGTAAAAGTAGTTAAAATGAACGTCGATGAAAATCCGCAAACCCCATCAGACTTCCAGGTACGCGGTATTCCAAACCTAGTCTTATTTAAGGGCGGGAACATGGAGGATCAAATTGTGGGCTTTGTTGCTAAGCAAGATATTGTAAATGCAATAGAAAAGCTGTTGTGAACAATGCCACACCACAGTTTTGTTGTTAATAGCATGAGAAAAATTAGATTTAATGGCGAGATTGCCGAGGTTAATAGTCAAACCATAAGTGAACTTCTCGACGAGCTATCCGTTAAAAGCGCTAGAATTGCCGTCGAGATAAATTCTGCTATTATTTCAAAGGACAAGTATTTAACTACTCAACTAAGCGATGGCGATAAGGTAGAAATCGTCCATTTCGTGGGAGGCGGCTAGTCTTTTGTTGTTTGCGAGATTGACGAATTTTTTTGATATCCACCCTATCACTTCAAGAGCAGTATGACACCAAGTGACGTTTCGGCGAGCGATACTTATGCGATTGGCAATAGAACCTTTTCATCGCGTCTCATTATAGGCTCTGGGAAATATCCAGACTTTGCGACCACCAGAGAAGCTTTAATTGCGTCTGGCAGCGAAATGATAACGGTAGCTGTGCGCAGAGTAAACATTACGGATCGCAATAGGGAATCTCTACTCGACTACATTGGAGATCTCGCTGGCCTTACAGTTCTTCCTAATACGGCTGGATGCTACACACTTGAAGATTGCCTACGCACGGCTCGTCTGGCTCGCGAGGCAGGTGTGGGCGATTTTGTAAAGGTAGAGGTCATAGGTGATGAAAAGACGTTGTTCCCCGACAATGAAAAAACAATTGAAGCCTGTAAAATTTTAAGCAATGAAGGTTTTATCTGCATGCCATACATCACGGACGACCCGGTGGCTGCAAAGAAATGCGAGGATGCGGGCGCAGCAGCGGTGATGCCTTTAGCAGCACCTATTGGAAGTGGCCTTGGACTACAAAATCCCTATAACCTTCGCATAATAATTGAACAGTCGTCGGTTCCCGTAATAGTAGATGCTGGAGTAGGAACTGCTTCAGATGCTACGCGCTGTATGGAATTGGGCGCGGCGGCGATACTAACAAACACTGCTATTGCGTGTGCGAAAAATCCCGTTCAAATGGCGCTTGCTATGAAACTCGGCGTTCAGGCTGGACGTTTGGCATTTTGTGCAGGACGCATACCTAGAAAACTCTACGCGACCGCATCGAGTCCATTAGAGGGCATTATTTAACTGCGACGGCATTTTCTATCTATTGCGCGCAAATAATACATGGAAGACGCCCCTACTAAACCATTGTATATAATTACCGATGGCTCAGCTCTTCGCTTATCTAACAAATTGATCGAACATGTTAAAGAGGCATTATGTGGCGCAAAAGGTAGAGTTAGTTATGTTCAATTGAGAGAACAAGTTAGTCCCAACACTGCCGCTACGGATAGAGAAGTGATAGAGCTAGCGAGAACACTTTTGCCTATTTGCCATAGCCATTCTGCGAAACTCATAATTAATAGACGCGCAGATTTAACGCGCATTGTTGGAGCAGATGGCGTTCAACTTGGCGCTCGGTCAATCGGCATTGAGGATGCGAGAAAGCTTATCGGTACTGAAAAACACATAGGTTATTCTGCACATTCAGAGGAAGAAGCAGTTAAAGCCTCAAAGGCTGGTGCAAACTACGTCCTGCTTGGCCCTATTTTTTCTCCCCGGTCTAAACAGAGCTACACTCCTCCACTCGGTCTTAGGACTCTCGCCGCTACATGCAAACAAGTTAAAATCCCTGTATTTGCACTAGGTGGGATAACGAACGAGAATGCCGAACTCTGCCGCCAAGCTGGTGCTAGCGGAGTGGCAACAATCTCTTCTGCCATACTAGCCCGCAATCCATTTCAAGCATGCAGTAATTTAGTAGCCAATTGGACAATATAAACGCTGCGCTTTTTCGCTTGACAAATTCTCTCACTGGTGAAATATATTTTTTCTTATGATTTTTCGCTGCGAAAAACACCATCGCCATCATAGTTTTCACGTAGCCGCTCTCTAGGCAGGCTGATGGTGTAGATTTGCAAGCTTAAAGCATTCTAAAACCAAAAGACGCTGGCCGAGAGCTAGCGGTTTTTGCGTTGCCCACAACCAGCAATCTTCGCTAATTCTTAGGCCACTACTAAAAAAGGAGTATATAGCTTTATGCAATTCGACGCTCTATCACAGTTACGCCTTGCGCTTCCCAAGGGGAGAATGCAGGCAGGCGTATTTGCACTGCTCGCCGATGCGGGAATAGATATTCAGGCTGGTAGCGGAGAACGGGCTTATCGGCCGCGTGTTAATCTGCCTGGCGTAGAAACAAAGCTGCTAAAACCTCAAAACATCGTCGAGATGCTAGCAATGGGTTCCCGAGATATTGGCTTTGCCGGTGGTGATTGGGTAGCAGAGATTGGTGCTGAAGTAGTAGAGCTGCTCGACACTGCGCTCGATCCGGTAAGAATAGTCGCGGCAACGCTTACTGAACTAAGTGAATGTATTTTTGATTCAACTAGACCTTTGGTAGTTGCATCGGAATACGAAAACCTAACGCGCAAGTGGATTGCAGCTAAGGGCTTAAAGGCTACGTTCGTGAGGTCTTTTGGAGCTACTGAGGCATTTCCCCCCGAAGATGCTGACTGCATCGTAGACTGCACAGCCACTGGCTCTACGCTTAAAGCAAATAATTTAGCGATAGTCGACGAGCTAATGGTCTCATCCACTCGACTGTATGCTTATCCCAGAGCGCTCGATATTCCGCACAAACGCGAAGCCATAGAGCACTTTATTCTTCTCGTCAAATCTGCCTTAGAAGCTAGAACGCGCGTAATGATAGAACTTAACGTCTCTATCGACAAACTAGAAGTAATGGCTAAGATGCTCCCATGCATGCGGCGACCTACGGTATCTCCACTACAGGGGAATGAAGGATATGCAATCAAGTCCGCTGTTCCAAAACATTTACTGCCCGATTTAATTCCACAGATAAAAAAGCTTGGCGGAACAGATATAGTGATTACGAAACTTGCACAAATTGTTCCATAAATGGCCCTACAATAAGCTTGGAGAGACGTAACAATGAAAAACACTGCGAAGCTTCAATTTCCTACATCTGTAAGCTTTCTGCCACGCTCGGGCTTTGCTGAAGTCACGTCTTATAGTGTTCCCAAGCACCGTGCTATTACAGATCTAAATCTCGACAGCAACGAGGGCCAATGCTTACCGCAGGGCCTTTTTAACAGCGTTTTTGACACACTTGACAATGACATTCGGCGCTATCCAAGTGCGGCCGAGCTCGAGCAATTAATCGCTAAAGAACTAGGTGTTAAGCCTCAGCGCATAATTGTCACTGCGGGCGCAGATGAGGCGCTCGACCGCATATGTCGACTTGCGCTCGCCCCTGGAAGAACTATAATTCTTCCAGAACCGACTTTTGAGATGATTCGACGCTATGCTACTCTTGCTTGCGGGGATATTGTGAGCATTCCATGGACTAGTCCTTACTACCCACTAGACGAGGTGTTAGCGGCCATTGATGAACACACCGCATTAATTGCCCTGGTAAGTCCCAACAACCCAGATGGCAAGATAGCCTCTAGGAGCGATTTAATTGAACTCTCTAAAGCTGCGCCTAATGCGCTTATAATTGTAGATCTAGCGTATGAAGAATTTGCGGAGAAAAGCCTGCTAGAGACCGCTATTTCCATGCCAAATACGGTGACGCTAAAAACATTTTCAAAAGCCTGGGGGCTTGCTGGGCTTCGCGTTGGATACGCCATTTCTCACCCGCAAATTATTGACTGGATGCGAGCTGCCGGTGGCCCTTATAGCGTATCGCAACTGTCTCTTGCTATGGCACGCCAAGCATTAGAGAGTAGCCATGCTCATGTTGGGGAATTTATCGGCAAGATTCGAGCGAATAGACGCGTGTTAGAAACTGCGCTCAGCGACTTAGGTGCGGTTGTTACGCACTCGCAAGGAAATTTTGCATTTGCGCGCTTTAGGGACGCAAAATGGGTTCGAGACGGCCTAGCGGGATTGGGAATAGCAATCCGCATTTTTCCCAATAATGCTTCCTTACTTAACTCGGTACGAATCACGGTTCCAGCCGACAATGGAGATTTTAAGCGCTTGCTTGCTGCTTTGTCGACCTGCCTTGCTCCCGAAGCAATTGTTTTTGACATGGATGGTGTCTTGGCCGATGTTTCACATTCATACAGGACTGCAATTATCAGCACTGCGTCGCACTTTGGACTTACCCTCTCTCCTAGCGATGTCGACAGCGCAAAGTCCGAGCCAAACTCTAATAACGATTGGGTTGTCGCTACGCGCCTAATATCGCGCGCTGGCATAGGCACTTCTCTACAGGAAGTCACAGAGGTGTTTGAGACATTCTATCAAGGAACTGATAGGCTTAATGGTTTAAAGTATACCGAGTCGCTCATCCCTAGCGTTGAGTTAATTCGCGATTTGGCGTCGCATTTGCCACTCGCCGTAGTTACCGGAAGGCCAAGGGCTGATGCGGAGTATTTTTTGGAAGTGAGCGGCATTAGAGAGTATTTTTCCGCTATGAGTTGCATGGAAGACGCGCCTTCAAAACCTCACCCCGCTGGTGTCCTTCAGGTTCTTTCTGAACTAGGTGTATCGAGAGCCTGGATGGTCGGAGATAATATTGCAGACATCTCGGCGGCACGCAGTGCGGCTGTCGTTCCCATCGGCATAATACCTCCCGGCGCAGAGGCTCCGCTTGCATCGGAGGCACTACTAAATGCCGGTGCGGCACGCATAATTGAGTCGCTCGATAAGTTAAGGGAACTATTGCCATGAACAAGAGAACGATAAGTAACCGTAGAGCTACATTAGAAACGACAATTGACTTAGAGTTAAATATTGACGGTGGTGGTTTAAGTAAGATCGACACTGGAATTGGTTTTTTAGACCACATGTTATCGACCCTCGCTCGCCATGCGAACTTTGATTTGACGCTATCGGCAAAGGGCGACATATTGGTCGATGATCACCACACGGTTGAAGATAGCGCCCTCGCGCTCGGCGAGGCCCTCTCCGACATATTAGGCGAGCGCCGTGGGATTGTGCGCTTTGGCTATGCCTATGCTCCGCTCGATGAGGCTTTGGCCCGAGCTGTAATCGATTTATCGGGGCGACCGTATTCGGTGGTGAATCTTCACCTTAAGCGCGACCTCTTGGGCTCGCTTGCTAGTGAAAACATAGCGCACTGGTTTTCCTCGATCGCCGTAGGTCTAAAGGCTGCCATCCACATAGACGTTCTTAGGGGCTATAATGATCACCATCGCGCGGAGGCAGCTTTTAAGGCCTTTGCCCTAGCACTTAGGCAAAGCGTCTTGGTCACCGCCAACGATTCCGTCCCCAGCACTAAGGGGCGACTCGTATGAGAGGCGCCACAGTGCTTATAGTAAACACATCGACTGCAAATCTTGCTTCGGTGATCAGTGCTCTTTCCAGGGCAGGAGCCACCTCCAGAGTTACTGACAACTTATCGGAGATAGCGACTGCTCAGGCCGTTGTGCTCCCTGGCGTGGGAACATTTTCTGCCGCAATGACTCAGCTTAGAGCCCGTAACCTTGTCGAGGTGCTAAAGACACGCATATTGGCCAAGCGGCCAACGCTCGCAATATGCCTAGGCTTACAACTTTTGTGTGAGACTAGTGAAGAGTCTCCTGGCGAGTATGGGCTTAGTATACTCAGTCAGTGTGCGCGGCGTTTCCCAAATTCTGTTTCCGTTCCTCACCTAGGTTGGAACATGGTAGAAGCTAGTTCGCAGTGTCGACTTTTGCAATCTGGATATGCCTATTTTGCTAATTCCTATCGCATACTGGAGCAACCCCCAGGCTGGAATGTTGCAGCGACAACGCATGGGAACACTTTTGTTTCGGCTATTGAGAGTGGTGCTGTGCTTGGGTGTCAGTTCCATCCGGAATTGTCTGGGGATTGGGGTGTTAGTTTGCTAAAGAGGTGGTTAAGTAGTTTTTAAGCGGTTTTTCGGTGGCAACCATTAAATGGAGCGGCGTAATATGTTAGCTATTCGAATTATTCCCTGCCTGGATGTCAAAGACGCTCGAGTAGTAAAGGGAGTCTGTTTTTCCAACCTGCGCGATTCGGGCTCTCCGGCGGAACTTGCCGCCGAGTATCAGTCTCAGGGCGCTGACGAAATTGTTCTTCTCGATATATCTGCTACTTTAGAGCGACGTTGCACACAGATTCAGACGATTAAAGACGTACGAGAAGTTCTTTGTATCCCACTAACGGTCGGTGGTGGCGTAACATCGGTTGGCGATGCGGAGGCACTACTCGTAGCAGGGGCGGATCGCGTCGCCATTAATACTGCGGCGGTAAGCCAACCACAACTTTTGCGAGATATTTCCGAGACATTTGGACGCCAGTGCACTGTTGTTGCCCTCGACGCGGCCGCTAATAGTCCAACTACGTGGGAGGTTGTCACTAACTCAGGCAGGAAACGCACCGGCATCGATGCTCTTGAGTTTGCACGCCTCGCCGAAGCGAAGGGAGCAGGCGAAATATTGCTTACCAGCTGGGACAGAGACGGCACACGGCTCGGCTACGACATTGCGTTACTTGAGTGCATAGCCGCAGCAGTCTCGATTCCCGTAATTGCTTCGGGTGGCGCTGCGACGCTTGAGCATTTTCTTGAGGCTATCCGGGCTGGAGCAGATGCAATCCTAGCTGCCTCGGTTTTTCACGAGGGCGTACTCAGCGTTAAAGCGATAAAGAACTATTTGCGAGACAATTGCGTGGAGGTTAGATTGTGATTATTCCATCGATAGACATTAGCAAAGGTCAGGCCGTTCAGCTGGTGGGCGGAAGGGAGAAAGTTCTTGAAGCTGGCGACCCTGTTTCGATAGCTAGGACTTTTGGGCTCATCGGCGAAATTGCGGTAGTTGATCTAGATGCCGCCATGGGCAGGGGCAGTAATGAAAACATCATCAAGGAGTTAATTAGGCTGGCTCCCTGTCGAGTCGGTGGCGGCATACGAGACGTTAAGACGGCGATTCAGTGGCTCGATGCGGGAGCGAAGAAGGTTATGATAGGAACAGCCGCTAATCCTGAATTCCTAAGGGAGTTACCACGCGATCGCGTAGTAGTGGCGCTCGACGCCCAAAATGACGAGGTGGTTGTAAATGGGTGGACTCAGTTTACGGGTAGAAGTATTAAGGATCGGCTTTTAGAACTCGCTGAGTTTGTCGACAATTTTCTTATCACCTTCGTTGAACTAGAGGGTCGCATGCAGGGAACCTCAATCAAGAGAGTCGAAGACTTAGTCGAGCTTCTAAGAGATTTTGAAGGCCGACGGATTCAGTTGACTATCGCAGGCGGGGTTGCCGCGGCAGAAGAGGTGGCCATTTTGGACAGACTAGGTGCGGATGCTCAAGTTGGGATGGCTCTTTATACCGGCGTCTTGTCGCTAGCGGATGCATTTTGCGCCGTTCTTAATTCGGATCGCGCGGATGGCCTTTGGCCAACGGTCATAACTGACGAATATGGCATGGCGCTTGGCCTTGCCTGGTCTAGCAAAGAAAGTCTTGCCAAGGCCTTGTCTATCCGAAAGGGAGTTTATCATTCGCGTTCCAGGGGGTTATGGGTCAAGGGCGAGAGTTCCGGCGCAGAGCAAGAGCTATTAAGGATAAAAATCGACTGCGATCGCGATTGTCTCTGCTTCGTAGTGAGACAGCACGGCAGTGGTTTTTGTCACCGAGGAACTAGGACCTGTTGGGGAGAGTCACATGATGGAGTGGTAACTTTATCACGCAGACTGGCTCAGAGAGTTTTGGATGCACCGGATGGCTCTTATACGAGGAAGTTAATTGACGACCAAAAGTATTTGAATGCAAAGATAATCGAGGAGGCAAATGAGCTAACTCGCGCACGGACGAGAGGCGAAATAATCGATGAAGCTAGCGATGTTTTGTATTTTACTCTAACAGCGCTCGCTAAGGCGGGGATAGAGTTTAGCGAAGTTGAGGACAACCTTGCTAGGCGGGCCTCAAGGGTTACTAGGAGGCAGGAAAAGGTTAGAGAGGGAGGCCTTGCATGAGCGAGCAACTGTTAAGGCGAATATCTCTGGGGCAACTTGCGGATAGAAACATAAATGTCATCGATGAGGCTACGCTTTCTCGCGCTAGTGAAATAGTAGAAGATGTGCGAACAAACGGAGACGAGGCGCTGTTGCGGTGGTCTCGGGAATTTGGTGATTTAAGCGATTCTGGGGATAGCCACGTTCTTACGAGAGACAGACTAGAGGCGGCTTTTAAGGCGCTACCAACCTGCGATCAAGAGTTATTAATGCGGGTAGCAGATAGAATTCGCTGTTTCGCAAAAGCTCAGCTAGGCTGCGCTACTGAGTTATCAGTGCTTATAGATGGTGGCATGGCCGGACACACATGGGCGCCGCTCAAGGTGGCTGGCTGTTATGCCCCAGGAGGCAGATTCCCTTTGCCATCATCGGTATTAATGACTGTCGTAACTGCGCGAGTAGCTGGCGTGAAAAAGGTTTGGGCGTGTTCGCCAAAACCTTCCTTGCACACTCTTGCGGCGGCTTTTGTAGGAAATGCCGACGCACTTTTGACAGCGGGGGGTGCTCAGGCCATAGCAGCAATGGCCTACGGCACGGAGTCGGTTGAATGCTCTGATATCATAGTCGGTCCGGGAAACCGCTGGGTAACGGCTGCAAAGCAAATTGTTTCGGCAGGTGTAAAAATTGATATGCTCGCTGGGCCCACGGAGTTACTCATTGTAGCGGACGACAGTGCCGATGCGTCTTTAGTTGCGGCGAATTTGCTGGCACAGGCCGAGCACGACGAAGATGCAATGCCGATGTTAATTTCACTTTCCGACAAACTCGTTGCTAAGGTAAACAGCGAACTAGCAAATCAGCTTGCCGAACTCCGCACCGCAAGCACTGCTCGCAAAGCACTGCAGCATGGATTTTCGTTAGTCGTAGAGGATTTTAGACAGGCAGTGGCGATTGCTGAAAAAATTGCGCCTGAGCATTTGCAGCTAGTAATTTCTGATGCAGGAAGGATGGCCTCTGCTTTTAGCAATTACGGTGCGCTTTTTATTGGACAGTTTACGCCTGAAGTGCTTGGAGATTACGGCGCTGGCCCAAATCATGTGTTGCCCACTTGTGGCATGGCGCGAACTTGCGGTGGGCTTTCCGTTTTTTCCTTTCTCTCTTTGCGCACATGGCTTCGAATTGACAATGTTCCGGCCGCAGCCTCTATCGTTGCCGATGCAAAGCGCCTTGCTACCATAGAGGGTTTACATGCGCATGAGAAAGCGGCTGCTTACTTAGGAGGGCTCTTGAAGTAGAGCTAGAAGAAAAGTTTGCTGGGCTATTCGCGGCCGTTTTGTGAATTATACTGGCATCTTACAACTAGCCAAGGAGATTCTGAACAATTTAAAATTCGATTATGGATAATAATGGCAACACATTTATTCATAAAAGTCATAACCAATTTAGTTTAAGGGGCGTGGGAACAGGATTTTCTGACTGGTATATGCTATGTGTTGGGGCGTTAAGTCGGCGTGTAAAGAACGATAGGAGTTGCAATAATGTCAAATATTAGTGGATGCAATTGCGGTACCGTGAGGCCTGACGGTCAGTCTGATGTAAGAAGTATCTGGATGACCGAGGAGCCGAAAAGCTGTGTTCTTAAGTCTGGCAGGATTGGCGATGAGGAGCTTTTTAGAGATATTTTGACTGTTAGAAATGCAACTGACGATCGTTGGCCGGATCAGCGAACCAGTGTTGATTATCATTCCGATCACTACTGCATGTATGTAGATAATTTGCCTGTTGGTTCTTTAGGCGTTACTAGAGCCTTGGATGGAGAAATATTTATGGCAGAATACTGTCCACCTCGACTCCTAGAAGAATTTCACGATAGTTTAGTTTCAGCTTATCGCTTTCGCATCAAGAAAGAATACCGCAGATCCTCCACCCTTATTCCTGGTATTAGTCTGTCGCGTCAGATAGTACGCGAGGCATGGCGCGAGCAAATTTCAAAAGGTGCTGGGATAGATGTAATCAACATTGAAAAGAGTTATGCCAGACTTTACGAGGCGATGGGATATGTTTTATGCGACGGGAGCGCTTACACAGATCCAGTTCTAGGCACTGAGTCATGCATAATGTTTTTGCCAGTTGACCCCAACCGCGAATCGTTCATTAGCGACATTATAAAGGAGTCAGATTTTCACATTCCCATTGAACGCGTAATGAAGTGCCTAACGAGAACGAGCGTATATGTTGCCAATAGCTAATGAAATTGCTTCCTAGGACTGCCAAAGGCAAGTCTCTACTGCCGTTTTTCGTTGCAATTAGCGCCACTTAGGCTTTTTTCGGCCGGCAAACAACAAAACCGACTGAACTTCTAAAGAAAAAGCCAATACCAGCCGATTCTCGTTTTGATATTAAGAATCTCTAAGCTGCGCGTCTCCTGAGGAACCAAAGTCGTGAAGACAAATACAGCGCCCCATATGTCAGAGTTAAAGAAATCCGAAAATGGATTTACCTTGATAGAACTCATGGTGGTAGTAGGCATTGTGGGAATTCTTTCGAGCATTGCCGTGAGCCAACTCGAGGAATATCGAATTAGGGCATACAATGCCACAGCTCAGTCGGACTTGCGGAATGCCATTACAGCTCAAGAAGCGCGATATGTCGATACGAGTAGTTATGTCAATTGTGCCGATGCACTCGCCTGTGAGCTAGTGTTACCTGAATTTAGCGCGAGCAGAAAAAGTGACGGGACTTCGCCTATGGCTGTCTTTAGCTTTGTGGCAAATCCGGAGGATTATACCGCTATGTCTAAGCACGCTCAGAGTGGCGATACGTTTACATACGACAGCACCACTGGAATTATGGCTACCTTGTAGCGCTATATCACCCTACCCTCGCTAAGATCGCGCAAAAAGTCAGTTACGGGCACGACATTTACGTTTTCCACTAACAGCCTGTCTTTGCCAAGATAAACCAAATAGCTCGCTTCTACGTCCATACTAGCGCCAAGCGAATAAATGCCTTTTAAAAACTCTCTGCGAAAACTTTCGCTGCTCTTAACCTCGATGGCAATAGCGCGATTGCCATACCACCAGAGAAAATCAACTTCGGTTCCCGATGGAGTGCGCCAAAATCCAAGCTGACCGCGAACGCGGTTATAATCGAGGTACGCTCTTAACTCGTGATATATCCAGTGCTCCATCAGTACGCCACGCCAATCCTTGGGCATTTGCGCGTCAAAACCACCCGCCGCAGCATGAAGCACTCCACTATCAAACCAATAAAACTTTGGCTTAGAGACCTCCTTTACTTTGGCGCGCGGCCGATAAGCCGGTAAAAAACTTCCCAGTAGCGTATCCTCAAAAATGCTAAAATATCCCTCAACCGTATCCCTCCCAATTCCCGCATCTCGCGCCAGGGCGGAAATGTTAACTTGCGTCCCGGCAACTAAAGACGCAAGACTTAAGAAACGCGAAAAGTGGCCAATATCTCTCACTAGACCTTCCGCTTTAATCTCCTCGCTAAGATAAATAGTTACATAGCTCTTAAGAAAATCTTCCTTATCATAGTTTCGCGATGCACCAACACTTAGAGGAAGCAAACCATACTCTAAAACTTCTTCGGGCCTTACTTGAAAATCGACTTCCGCCAATGTCAGTGGATAAAGCGCCTTAGTATTTGCTCTTCCCGCTAACATATTGGCCGCTCCACGCTTAAGCTTTCGCGCAGACGAGCCAGACAGTGCAAATTTTTTGTGGCCGTCGTTTTCCATTAAGCCATGAACTTCATCCAAAAGCGCCGGCACTTTTTGGATCTCGTCGATGACAATCCAGCGATTTTTCGGCTGGGCCCGAACTTCTGCGGCAAGCAAACTGGGATCGCGTGCATATTTTAGAGAGGTATTTGCCGTTAGCAGATCGACAAAATAAGCGTCGCCAAACTGCTGCTTAAGCCAAGTGCTCTTTCCCACCCCCCGCGGCCCAAACAAAAAAAAGGCCTTATCTTGAGGTTTTAACAAACGTGCATACATGACCCTAAATTTTACCGTAAATTTTAGTGTGGTCAATGCAAAAGTTGCAACTGCCGCAACGATCGGGTTCCAGCAAAGCAACGGTTTGGCTTTCGCTTTTTATATCGATTTGCTATAATTACAATATCTTAGATATGTAATTATAGTTTACTACTTCAATAATACATGCATAAACGAATCTTAGATTTAAATTTGTCGCAAAAGGAGACTTGTTTTCTTTGGGGGCCGCGACAAACCGGAAAGAGCACTTTGCTTCGCGTACTTTTTCCCAAGGCAAAGCGATATGACTTACTTTTGTCTTCGGAATTTCGGCGCTTAACACAAGACCCCGACATTCTTCGAGAAGAGTGCCTGGCCCTAGGACTTAGCGCCGATACTCAAGTCGAACCCATAATAATTGACGAAATTCAAAAAATCCCGGAGTTACTAGATACCGTTCACTGGCTCATAGAAAACAAGGGTTTAAGGTTTTTGCTATGCGGCTCAAGCGCCAGAAAAGTAAAACGCGGACATGCCAATCTTTTAGGTGGGCGCGCAGTGCGTTACGAACTGTATCCGTTAGTTTTTCCCGAAATCGACAACTTTTCTTTAGACCAAGCACTTAATCGCGGATTATTGCCACGACATTATAGTAGCGAACACTACCCTCAGCTTTTGCGTGCCTACGTAGACGATTATCTAAAAGAAGAAATTCACTCTGAGGCACTAGTGCGAAATTTGCCTGCTTTTTCGCGCTTTCTTGAAGTTGCGGGAGTGATGAATGGTGAGATCGTAAATTACACTAATATCGCAAGCGATGTAGGCGTAAGCTCCTCAAGTGTAAAACAATATTTTCAAATTTTGGTAGATACCCTCATAGGAAGCTACCTACCAGTGTATCAAAAAAGAGCAAAACGTCGACTCATAGCATCGCCAAAATTTTATTTCTTCGATCTTGGTTTAGTCAACCACCTAGCAAAAAGGCAAAAAATTGAGCGCGGCTCGACGTCATACGGCTCTGCATTTGAGCATTTCATCTACCAACAACTCATTGCCCATTCGAGCTACCGACAACGGCATTATCCAATCTCCTATTGGCGAACAAGTAGCGGCTTTGAGGTCGATTTTGTTCTAGGCGATGAAGAGGTCGCGATTGAAGTAAAATCCACCGAAAAAGTTAACAATACACACCTCAAGGGACTCCGTGCTTTTAAGGAGGAACATTTGTTTAGACGCTATATCGTAGTGTCTCTCGATGCCAAACTTAGGCGCACCGACGACAAGATAGACATAATCCCTTGGAACATTTTCATGAAACAGCTATGGAACGACGAGCTCTTATAGCTTTGTGGCATACTAACCGGTCTGTTAGCTCCACCTCATCCCTCCCATCTACATGCTCTTCCCTGGCACAAAGGCCTACAAGAGCTTGGATTTTAGTAGGAAAAAAAAGCGGCAGTGTATACCATTTACAAAAAGGATTTTTGTAAATGGTATAAACAGCAAGTGCGTAAGCACTTGCCAATAAACAACAAATACCGTTTCCAAAAAGTAAAATATTTAACTTACTTTTTGGAAACGGTGTAGGCTTAGGGCAAATTCACTTTATTAGAAAAGATACCTGTCCCCCAACCATCTAAAAGGTTCGAGCAAAAAAGCGCGTTACGTACGATAGATAAAAGAACCTTTTTATGGGAAATTGCATAGTTTACATTCAGGAACAGCACCCCAATTTTACTGAATCATTTCTTCGCGCTGAAATCAATGAACTCTATTCGAGAAATTACGACGTAGCCGTCGTTACGCCAAAAATTATTCCAGAGTGCTTAAATGAATGCGCTTATCGGGAGCATATCTTTGCCTCTACTTGGTCCGACGATCCAACAATCAAATTAGATAACCTTACTGCCGAAGTAAAAAAACAAAATCCTCGCTATCTACACAGTCATTTTATTACCGAGGCCAAGCGCTACACCTTGCCCGTGGCCGAGCGCCTAAACATCCCATTTGGCTTTATGGTTCACGCCTACGATATTTGGCTACGCGGAGCGAGGATTGAGCCCGAAGAAATAAATCGCATCGCTAACCACCCACTCTGTGTCATTGCGGCATGCGAAGGCAGTAAACATCGCAATTACTTGCTCTGGTGTGGCGTTCCCGAGGAGAAAATTATTGTCACCCCTAACTGCGTAGACGAGCGCTGCCTCCCCGAGCCTAAAACACAATACGCAAACTCCGTAAAAAAAATAATGGCAGTTGGCCGACCAGTTATAAAAAAGGGGTTTTTTGTGGCCATAGATGCCCTCAGGCTCTTACACCTAAGAGGGTACAACGAAATGGAACTTGAAATAGTTTTTGGTTCTGATCTTCAGCGAGACCTAGCCCCAATTCTCATGCAATACGCCAAAAATTTCCCTTTCATAAGATTTACTCCAAAAACGCCACATCCTCAAATCTTACAAAAAATTAAAGATGCCGACGTCCTTATAATGCCATGCATAGTATCCGTGGATGGCGACTCAGATGGGATACCAACGGTGTTATCTGAAGCAATGTTGCTCGGCACACCAGTAATTTGTACAGACGTTGGAAGCGTTACCGATCTCGTGATACCAGAAAAAACCGGATTTCTCGCTCGCGTAGGCGATTCGGCTTCTTTAGCGGAACGCATAACGGATGTAGACTCTCTGCTAAAACAGACTACAGAGCTAACACAACTTATAGCCAGGGCGAAGCGTCAGGCAGCTAAACATTCAGCCCTGTCAAGCGTCAATTCCTTAGCTAAGCACCTAGAAATCGTTCTTGGGCGTTTTTGCTAACAAAGGACGAGCAGAAGATCTTGTTGGTGCTTAGCGGCTGCTACGACAACAGGATCTCTTGTCCATCTGGGTAATAAGTTGGATTGATGCGATGTTTCTTAATGTTAGCAAGAAATGACTGTGCTATGGGCTGCTTTTCAAGATCTTCGATTATTCGTATCGCTTCGTCTTTGCATCCAACATACGCAAGAGCTGCTGCGTGCTGCAATGTGGCATATACTGTTGTCTGAAGATCTCCCCTTTCGCTCGCCTTTCTAATCAGAACAGGGAAGAGACGGTTAAAGTTATCAATTCCGAAGCCAATAGGAGTGTCGGGAAATCGAGCTTCTATGATTCCAGGATCCAAGCTACGCGTTAACCGAAACACATAAGTTGTTCGCACAAACGCAACAAGCTCAAAAAAATCCTCGAATAACGAAAAGAAAACTGGCAACCAGAAGCAAGACCTCCATCTGTAGTCCTGGGAAATAACATAGGCGCCTGGCTCTACGCATTTGCTCATTTCTAGGGTTAGGTACTTAATCGAGTACCACGATTTACAGCCATCATTAAAGACAACCTCGAATTTGATATTTGGATCCAATATTAATAGACTTTCCTGGGATCCGATCCCTTCCCTGCTACCAGGTAGGTTCTTTTTGTGAACTGAGAGCAAGTTTGAGTACGACTGATTCCGATGCAGCTCCGTAAAAACCTCCAGAAAATCAGGGAAATCCGCAGCGTTTTCCAGACGAACTCGAACCTCAGATGCAAGCATCGCCGAGCTAAACAGTGGGCTCAATGTTTGCAACAGAGCCTGACGATCATAGTATTTCCCGAAACGGTCATAAGTGTGCAACTGGCAATTAGGATCGCGCTTTTCATTTGCAAACATCCCTAGCGCTATCGCTCTTGTGCTTGAGCCGAGAAATGGACCAATTTCGAGCACATTCCTGTTGCCAGTCCAAATAGTCGCAAGAAAATTATAAAGAAAGAGCTTTTCACTAGAGCTCAACTCACCTGGTACCGCATTCAAATTTTTTTCCAGATCCGCAGTATGGAAATTTGCGCTAAATATTTTTCCAAATAGCTTCGAATATAACTCCTCACCTAATGCAACTTTAATGGTGGGATCCAGTAACCAGCGGCAAGCCTTCTCAAGAAAAGAGTTAACCATTGAATCATCCCCCGCTTTACGAGCCCATAATTACTTCTTCTCATTGAAAATAAAATGCTAAGTTTTTCCCGTAGTTTCAAAATTGTTTAATGTTCCCCATGAAAAATGAGCACTTATTCGGGGGGATCCCATTCTTCGTACTGCGATAATCACCCTTGATTTCGAGCGTCTACTGCGATACTCCTAAAAACCATTAGTCACCTTTATCAAATCTCTCAACTCAGATCGGGGGAAAACAATGAAAATCGCATTCATTGCGCATGTGTTTCCTAGGCTTTACAATACCTTTATCCTAAATGAGATCACAGAATTAATTAACCAAGGTCATACCGTTCATATCTTCTCCATCAATCGCTCAATGGATCGCGCCATTAATGAAGATGTAATAAAATATGATCTTCTTAGAAACACACATTATTTTGACGAATATCTATTAAGCAATCACGGAGACACCATAGTCTCAGAAAAATATTCATCGTACTTTAGGGATAATATACGTGCATTTCGACCGATCGCCGAAAAAATAAAGGCCGAAAAATTCGATTTTATTCACGGAATTCTAGGCAACAGACCAGCAACCGCCGCAATGATTCTATCTAGTCTATGCGGCACTCCATTTAGTTTTGAAACCCATGCCTTTGACCTATTTGTCGACTTCCCTTTTTCTCAAGAAAAATTTTCAACTGTGTCATTCATTTCAACAATATCTCAATATAACAAAAATTTCCTAGTCAACGCTCTCGGTGCTCCTCAGAATAAGGTACACATAGTTCACATTGCACCGAACAAACTCATGCTAGATTCAATCCCAGCAAAGCCGAGAATGCGAAATTTAGTTGTTTCTGCGGCAAGACTGCATCCGATTAAAGGGTTTTCGGACGCGCTAAAGACTATCGCGGCCTTAAAAAAAGATATCCCAGATATAAAATATATCATTATGGGCGATGGGCCACTAAAACAGAATCTGCTTGAAGAATCCCAAGCCCTAGGGTTAGGCGAAACAGTAGGTTTTGTATCCCATATAACAAATGAAGCCACTTGTTCAGTAATTAGACAGGCCGCCGTATTTTTGCTCCCTTGCGTAATTGGGGCCGATGGTGACCGTGACGGCACTCCAACTGCAATCACTGAGGCGATGTATCTAGAAACACCAATTGTATCGTCTAATTTAAGCGGGATTCCAGAACTCGTCGACGACGGAGAAAACGGTTTTCTCGTAGAACCAGGTAATGTTAAGGCGTTAACAAGCGCTGTTCACAAGCTTTTGTTAGACGATTCCTTAAGAACAGCTATGGGCCACTCGGGACGACGAAAGATAGAGCAAGATTTCAATATACACACAAACGTTGCAAAGCTGGTTAACCTCTGGAAAGCTAACATGTAACAACTTGTCGTAGATACCGATTCATTAGCATAGCAATGAAATCCTTATGCCTCTCCTGAAACATAGTCTTGTTCACATAATACAGGCTAGAATGGGTTCCACTAGGTTGCCAGGGAAATCATTATATCTGATAAAAGGCAAACCTATGCTACAATATTTACTGGATTCATTGATTCAATACGCAAGTCTAGATTCTTTAGTTATCGCCACAAGCACAAATATCGAAGATGATAAGATAAAAGAATTCGGGAACAGTCGTGGTGTTTATGTATTTCGAGGCGACCCTATAAATGTCGCCTCTAGATTCAGAGATATACTAATAGAACGCCCTAGGGCGAGTTGTTTTGTTCGTATTAATGGAGATAGCCCGCTATTGGACTACAGACTTGTTGCACAAGCAGAAGAACTTTTCTGTAATAGCGAAGTGGATATTGTATCGTCTGTTATTAACGGGTCGTTACCATCTGGCATGAATGTAGAAGTTATTAAATCTGAAACTTTTATCAAAGCGTATAACAGCTTCGCAAAGCCGGAGCACTTTGAGCATGTTACGAGATATTTTTATGAGAACAAGGAGTTATATACGATAAGTGGTTTTCCAAGAATATTGAACAATACCGACCGCTATAAATTTGCCATAGACACTATGGAAGACATGGAACGAATGACTAAGTTTATACATATATTGAATAAACCGCATTACTACTATGCACTTAAGCAGAAATGCGAAATCTACGACACTTTGCTTTAGCAAATACAAACTTGGGGAGAAAATTATTGTCATGGACTACCTGTCACGGAACGTAGAGCACCATATGAAAGCTTATGAGTCGGGTTACGGCATTCGCTTTCCTGAAAGTCATGTGATTCGGGTATATGAGCGGATACTAAAATATGAATTTAATTTATCAGGTAGCGCTGGGGAGGCCATGTTAGATTTCGGTTGCGGAAATGGAACGCACTGCGAGTATTTTAACGAGAAGGGCTTTGATGTGCATGGGGTAGATGCCGATAAGGGAGCTATAGAAATATGCAAAGAGAGGTTTCCTAGTATTCACAATAAGTTTTCGGTGGTTCCTCCTAACCCCGAGAGTTATTCCACTAGTTTTTTTGGAATTGAATTCCGTTTTATTTTATCAAACCAAACTCTCTATTATTTATCCGATGGAGCACTGGAGCTATGTTTAGAGTCGTTGGCAAATCAACTGGGCGCCAATGGCATCATAGTGGCAACTATGATGGGAACTAAGAATTGGTTTTTTGACCACTCCCTAGACGTAGGTAATGGCATAAGCAGAGTTGAGTTAATAAATAGGCAAAATAACGTCTCCTTTATTAATTTTACTTCTTCAGAAGAAGACTTAATTAACAAGTTCCGAATTTTCGAACCGCTACATATTGGTTACTACGATTGCATAATTCGCTCTGACGAAGGAAGTAACTTTCATTACTTATTTGTAGGAAAGAAAAGATAATATTATGTCAGAACCAAAACGTCGTTTCGGAAAGCAAATCGATTACTACAGTCTTGGCAAGTCTTTTGCTGACTATAGGTTGTTCATGGAACACATGCAGGAGAAGGCCGAGGCATTATGGTGCGCTGCAAATAGAGACGGAAAAATAGCCAGAATTTCTATTTGTCCAATATGCAATAGTGAGGACACTGTACCCGTAATCAACTATGCGAAATTCGATTACCTAAGATGCAATAATCCACAATGCCAACATGTATTTGTTGCGAGCTTGCTAGATAGGGATTATGCAGACAAATTTTTCGCGAAAGATGAACAATATAGCGACAAGAATTATTGCAGTGTAGACAAGATTAATTACAGAGTTGAAAATATTGCTAAACCCAAGGTCAAATATATTCTACAGCATACAAAAGATAGCTTACCTGGAGCCTGGCTGGATGTAGGTTGTGGTTCGGGTGAGATACTTTTTGCAGCCAAGAATATGGGATGGGACGGAATAGGTTTAGAGCTTAATGATAGCTATGCATCGTTTGGCAAGCGACATTTCGGAATAGATATATTGAATAAAACTCTCGAAGATTATTTAAGCACGGGGAGGCAGTTTGATATTATTTCCTTTATTGGCGTTTTGCATTGCGTGGTAAACCCGCTAGAGCTTCTTAAACAGTCATTAGTCGCCCTTAAACCAAATGGAATAATAGCAGCTGAAATATCAAACTTTAATTCCCTTACCTCTGCTGCTGTTAGAACTTTTCCGAAACAGCCAACGAGAAGTTTTTATAACGGAATAACCACTAATCATCTGTTTACAGAAGAATCTGCGATCTATTTGTTTTCCGAATGTCGACTCAATATCATCGCTGTCTGGCATTTCGGCGCTGATATCTATGAATTACTAAATCAACTAAGTTTCTTGTATAGTGCATTTGCAGGAAGCAAGCTGCATGAAATGATCGTAGGACTCGCCAATGACTTTCAGCTAAGCCTCGATAAAAGAAAGCTCAGTGAAAAAATGCTATTGATTGCAGCACGAAAATGAGAACGTGCAACTGTTGACTTCCACTACCATGTCATCTGTAACAGATGACCTTGGCGGGCACTCCTGCACAAACTGCAAAAGCAGGAATATGGCCCCTTACTAGCGAATTTGAAGAAACTATAGCACCTTCTTCAATATTTGTGTTTAGCAATATAGAAGCTCCAGAGCCAATCCACACATCGTCTCCAATTGTGATTTTCCCGTGCTGATGTGCCTGCTCTCGAACAAAGGCACTCCTAACTGTCTTATGACTGGAAGAATTGACATTTACGTTGCCAGCAAGTAGTGCAAACTCCCCTATCAATGTTACGCCACCAGAATTAATAATAGTATTATAACCAATTTCAGAGCCATAGCCTATTTCAATTCTCCCCTCTCTGGCCGCCACTAAACGCACACTGCTGTCCAATATCACTCTATCACCCAGGATTATCTTCCCATTTTCGCGATTCCGCAGGTCAACATTGTGACCAATAGTAACATTATCGCCAATGACTATATTGCTAGGCATCCCTCTCAGCTTTACATATACTTTGCCCAAAAATCTGACATTCTTGCCTATCCTAATTCCAGCGAGTTTAAAGAGCCCACTATAACAAAAGGAAGATCTTATTGGCCATATATTAATAATACGTTCCCATATTGGAGCAGTAGAACTAATGCCACTTGAAACGGATCTTAATCGATTATAGCTCTCGTTGCGTTCGTGTTTACATCTATCCGTACGGTCTGTTTCCGTTGATGAAATGGGAAGTCTTGCTAGAAGCGATTCTATATGACGCAGTGTTTCAAAGTTTTCCACAGTCCAATATTGTTCTGGAATTTCTAGCTCATAATTTTCTTCAAGTGCGCCTATAAGTTCTATAAATGCAAACGAATCTAGCAGTCCAGATTTAAAGAGGCTCGTATCCTCCAGAATCCTAGAACTGTAGTCTGAGGGAATTATGCGTTGTACGACATCTCGTAGATTCTTTGATTCTTTGCCTTGTTGATTTACTTGACTATATGCGCCCTCTAGATATGCTTGCTTGTTTAGATGTCTGGAGATCTTTCCGGCTGTCCCTTTTCTTAGCGTCATGTGAGGAAGTATTATTATATCAGCTACAGAAACGTTTAGACTGTTAAATATTTCACTCCTAATATCGAGCGTATTGATCTTAGCCGAAGGATCTTTCGCTTCCGCCAGGACGATGATTTTTTCAGTTCCAACTCTTTCATCGCAGACTCCAAAAACCAAGTTTCTCCCGGGAATCAGTCCTTCCCATCTATTTAGAATGAGTTCTATATCTTGTGGGTAGATGTTTTCACCGCCAACTATTATTAGATCTTTTTTTCTGCCACATATATATAATTCACTATCGTGAAAAAAACCAATATCTCCTGTGTGAAACCATCCATCAACGATCGAACGCTTAGTCTCTCCTTCGTTGTTTAGATACTCATCGAGCATACAATTGCTCTTAATAAAGATCTCTCCTGCTGTATTCTCCTCAAGTATGTTATTTTGGTCGTCTCTTATACTTATCTCAATATTATCGAGTGGCTCTCCAACGCTCGAGAAAGATAATGAGCTATCGAGCCGTGGCACGATGCGATTATCTTTTTGGAAAGAATTGCGATTAACTGCAAGAAAACGCGGTGGGCCCTTTCTAGTCGATGACATCGCAAAGGTATTTTCTGCCATTGCATAACAGTTAAAGATATTAGAATTGTTTATACCGATCGATGAGAATTTTTCGGCAAAGTGATCGCAGGTCTCCTTCAGTAGAGGTTCTGAGCAGCAAATTATTTGTTTAATGGAGCCCAGGTTATAAAGGTGTATATCAGATGATCTAATGCTTTTTGTTAGATGGCCTAAAGCAAAATTTGGCAGCCACACATGCGTACATTGGTACTTTGTAATTGCTTCAAACAGTATTTTAGGGTTGCGAACCCAATCAAATGGAGACATAAGATATAATGGAATCCGCTTAATAAAAGGCATCAACGTGCACGCAACGAGACCCATATCGTGGTAATGAGGCAGCCACGACACTATCTTGCTATCTGAATCGAGCAAAAGGAACTTTCCATACGCTTCTAATTGATTAAAAAGCGCAGCTATGGATATCTGAATGCCCTTTTTGGCACCTGTTGTGCCCGAAGAGTACTGAACAAACGCCTCGCACCTTGCAACTGAAATATCTCCTATGTCTAATTGATCTAACAAAAATACTTCTTCAGGGGTAAAGTACCCGAGAAAAGACGAATCTGCGATCACATTCTTATTGCTAAAAAGAGAGTATATTTCGGAATAACAAACGATCAGCTTTATGCGATTGTAGCGAACCAAGGCTTCCGTGGAGTCGATAAACCTGTCGATTGTTTGTTTTGGAGATGGATAAGAGGAATATGCGGGCCTGGCGCCCAGCAATATGCCGGCAAAGAAACTCGCGAACAAATCAATCGATTCTTTTAACACAATCAGAATGGAATCGCCTTCCCCTATCCCTTTTTCCTGAAAAAATCGACAATAATCATAAGTGCGACTAATGACGTCCTTGTACCTGTAGGATGTTGCTCTTCCTTCATGTAGGAGATAAAGCCACGTCAGCTCGTGTTTAACATCTAATTTGTCAGAAAACAGCGATCTAAAAGATTCCACGGTTAAATTTTTCCAGCTATCCATGACGTATTAAGTTGCCACAAACTACACATGTGAGCATCTAAAATTCATGACACTATTACAAGACTCTATTGCTAAAGCACTTTCCGCTCTGGATTACAACCTAGCATCTCAGCTCGCCCTATCCCATGCTAAAAGCGTTAAGACCATAGAAAGTTATATAGACGCCTGTGGAATAATATATAAAGAAGGCAACTATGAACTTTCGCAGCACATAGCTGCTGAACTTTGCAAGCACGCAACTAACTATAGCGCGCCGCTGTTAACTATTTTTGCGCTTTCGTTAATATCCAACAAACAGACAGCACACGCTAAGGAAGTATTAAGAGCTCTTGTAGTTGTTAATCCTGAGTCGAGTAGCTGGGCGAATGAATTAGTTGAGAGCAATGAGAAAGATTTAGTTCTACAAATGTCCAGAAGCAGTCAGCTCGAGGCAAATATTCTCAGAGCATATTCCATCAATAAGGATAACATCATACATGTCATTTTATCTATTCGATGCAAGAGTTGCCTAAATGAATTTCGTTATTCTATCAAAGGTAGCTTATTTAGATTTGATATTATACCGTGCGACAAGTGCTTCCACCCATGCGTTACAAGACCTAGACTAGTGGCGAGTCATCTACGAAATTCTAGCAAAATCGGAACTTTCGAAGAGCTTTATGCCTTAGATCTACTCCTATGGTCATGGGTTCATAACTGGTGGAGACCAAAACCCTGTCCGAAAATGTCAATTACCGAAACATCAAATAACCTTTACTCAATGCTTTATTTTTCAATACGCCTTGCACTGGGAGAGGTTTATTCTAAGATCATAGCAAAGAAATCGGCAATGCGTAACTAAAATCATAGTCAACTCAAACTACATCATGCTACATTTATGAAAACTCGAGCTATCGTATTCTTTGGGTTATTTGATCGCATTAAGAGCGTGATAACAGAAATCATTGGTCAGTCGGATTGCTACGTAATATGTAATAACAACGATACAGATCTCAAGAAACAATGTAATGGCAGGCTTATTTTTCTCGATGAAGTCGTTGATATGCAGGCATGCACAGCGGCTGGCAACTTGGAGAGTGAAAAACGCTGCTACGAGTTATCTTCCTTTCTGTTTTCTAATCTAGGTGACTTACCATATAGTCAATATTTGGATACTGATTCCGAAAATGTCATTGCACGCGGCATTCAGGTTGGGCTTAGACTATATTATACTTATATCAACGGATTCAAAAAGCTATTGGAGCAGTTCGACATACGCTGCTCCGTGCTTTCTCCTTCGTACTTAGACAAATATCAGGCAGTAGCGGCTCTATCTAAAGTTTACGGCATTCCAAGCATACATCTACAACACGGCTCATGGATTACTAACGAAATATTATTGCCTGAAGTTTGCGATGTGGTAGCGCTAGCCGACAACTTTGGCTTGCAAATACTCAATCAGTTTCCAGTATCAGGGACTAAAAAATATGTGACTGGAACGCCATTTACATCAATAGAGTCCGACGACGTTCTAGATGTTTCTAAAGATAAACTGAAAAGAGCAGCGGCGAAAGAGCTTCTGCAACTCGATCCAAAGGCCAGCATAATTTTATATACTTGTCCTTTTATGGAGGGATTATACTTGACTAGTTCCTGTTTAGCCTTCCAGTTTGTTGAAACTCTCGAGAATATTATTAGCGTAGCCAAGGCACGTGAAGAAATGGGTAAACCAACAATAATAATTGTTAGGCAAAATCCCGGACGAACAGCGATAGAGGATGTGAATGCGATATTATCAGTTGGAGAAGAACTTAATTACAATAACTTGGTAGTGATTTCAGATCGGAAAGACTCCGTTATGACAGCAACTGACATAATAGTATCAAGCATGTCCGACTCCAGCGTATTGCTCGATGCTTGCGCAGCGGGACGTCCATGTGTCGCTATGCACATGTATCCACGTGGAGCGCATCTTATCGGCTGCACCATCATGAGTAATTACTGTAGCTTCGTCCAAGATTATGAGCAATTGAATGCAGAGATTAATGGCTTATTGGATAATGAAGAGTACTGGCTAAAAAGGCAGCATGATGGATATAAGTTTGCTAAAGGCCAGCGACCTTTTTCGGCTTATCAGGGACAAAAGAATATTGGTCGGCTCATAGTAGATGTTGCTAATCATAAGACAGTAAATTTTGTAACTCAGGAGCAGTTTAATAGCTAGGCTGAGCTATAGCCGATAAGTATACAAAGTTATTTTTTATGCTACGAGTGGGAGTGATAGGTTTAGGAGTTGGCGAGGCTCATTTGGAGGCCTATCGTGCTCATCCTGCATGCGAGGTGGTGGCTATTTGTGATTTCTCGGCCGAAAAGCAACAGCTAGCACATGAAAAATACCCTGATATTTTATGCGTCGATCAGGCGAATATCATTTTAACCGATCCTAACATTCATGTCATTTCAATTGCATCATTTGACAACTATCACATGGAGCACACAGTCACTGCCATTGAAAATGGCAAACATGTGTTCGTGGAGAAGCCCTTTTGTCTTTCAGAGATAGAAGCGCGAGCAATTAAAAAATCGCTAACAAGCAATCCACACCTTCGATTTTCTTCTAACCTAATATTGCGCTGTTGTCCAAGATTCATTGAGCTAAAGAAGATGATTGGCGATACGGAATTAGGACAAATCTCCTACATAGAGGGAGACTACAACTATGGGCGACTGCATAAGATTACCAATGAATGGAGGGGGCAAATTCCGTTTTATTCCGTTGTCTATGGAGGCGGACTGCATCTGGTGGACCTAATGCTTTGGCTCACGGGAGACAAGGTGATAGAAGTTTCTGCGCTTGGAAATAAAATTCACTCTGCGGGCACGCAATATCGCTATAATGATACTGTTATAGCCTTACTAAAATTCAGCTCTGGAGCAATTGGGAAAGTCGGCTCAAATTACGGTTGTGTATATCCACATTTTCATA
Organism: Deltaproteobacteria bacterium; assembly: GCA_020845775.1. Classification (NCBI taxonomy): domain Bacteria; kingdom Pseudomonadati; phylum Myxococcota; class Myxococcia; species Deltaproteobacteria bacterium. The sequence continues at coordinate 9,797 of JADLFC010000128.1, read as the reverse complement.
CATTAAACGTTTATGGGACTAAGGCAACTTACGTAAATGGTTTGAAACACGCACTCTTTTACACGTCCAGGAATCCGGACGAATCTCCTAGGCAACTCGACACTGCCTATCCGGGAGTAAAAAAAGGCGAACTAGTTTTTAGCTTCATTGAATCTATATTGCATGAGGGGAAAAAGCCCTTAGTTACATCAGAAGATGCGTTCCAAGCTATGGCAGTATGTTTTGCGATTGAGCAAGCAGTTAAGGAAGGTAATAGCGTTGTAGTTCGACAAATATAGCATAAGGTGACTAAATGGATAATATACCCTTTGGCAAGCCAGTGATTGGCCAGCAAGAGATAGACGCAGTGACCGAGGTTTTAAGAAGCGGCATTCTCGTTCATGGTCCAAAAACCAAGCAATTTGAGGAGAGCTTCAGTCTATTCACTAAGGCGCCCTATTCGCTTTCCGTAGCATCTTGCACCGCAGCCTTGCATTTGACTTACTTCTATTCAAGCTTAAAGCCTGGAGACGAAGTAATTGTCCCAGCACAGACACATACTGCTACAGCACATGCCGTTGAATTCTGTGGCGCAAAACCGGTATTTGTAGATGCAGAGCGAAAGACTGGCAATATAGATATAGACCAGATTGAAGCCGCAATAACCAATAGGACTAAAGCCATATCAGTCGTGCATTTCTTGGGAATGCCTGTGGATATGACGCGCGTTTGCAGTATTGCAGCAAAGTATCACTTGCTTGTAGTAGAAGACTGCGCCCTCGCTACCGGAACATATGTTAAAGGAGTACATGCTGGCCTTCTAGGTGATGTTGGCTGCTTTTCATTTTATCCTGTTAAGCACATGACCACGGCAGAAGGCGGGATGTTAATTACTAAGGATGATAAGCTAGCCGCTACCGTTCGATATACAAGAGCTTTTGGAGTAGATAGGGTAGTGGGCGAACGAGCAGTTCCTGGAGTCTACGATGTGACCATGCTTGGTTACAACTATCGCATGAACGAGGTTGCGGCCGCCTTAGGCATAGAACAACTAAAACGATTGCCAGACATACTTGCAGTCCGCGAACGCAACTACAACTTGTTAGAATCCTGCCTGAAGGATATCGATGAACTAACATTGCTTCAATCCTCGCATGGGGACTTTGTAAGTAGTCATTATTGCCTCTCTGCCATGCTTAACGATAGGCTCACTCCAAAACGAGTCGACATAATTGAAGGACTGAAGGCAAGAGGTTTTGGCTCTAGTGTATACTACCCACACCCAGTACCTCATCTAACATATTATAGTGAGAAGTACGGTTATTCAATCGACAGTAGTTTTCCCGTTGCAAGTTGGATTAGCAATTCATCAGTTGCACTTCCAGTTGGGCCTCATTTAAGCGAAGAGGACATTGTTAACCTAGCTAATGCGGTAAAGGACATTATTATAAGGGTTTGAAAAAATGGCTAAGGCAAAGAGTATAGCTCTTATCGGTGGAGCTGGTTTCATTGGTCACAACCTGGCAATACATCTAAAAGAACATGGTCATCAGCCATATATAATAGACAGTTTAGGGGTAAACAATATTCTTTCTTTTTCGTCAGCCGAAAACGAAATTGCCAACAAGTCCTTTTATAGAAATCTACTTAGAGCTAGGTTAACCCTCCTGGAAGAATATGACATTCCAGTTATCGTCCAAGATGCTAGAGAGTATCATCAACTATGTCACTTAATAGACAAAATCGAGCCAGACGTAATAATCCTATTAGCAGCAGTAGCCCATGCCGATCGCTCCAATAAGGATCCATATAATACATTCGATCACAGCTTGCGCACCCTTGAAAATTCACTGGATTTAGCTAGGAGTAGAACCAACCATTTTATTTTTTTCTCCTCGAGCATGGTGTACGGAAATTTCATTTCCGGCGAAGTTACGGAGGATACTGTTTGTAGTCCTCTTGGCATTTACGGTGCGCTCAAGTACGCTGGCGAGAAAATAGTTATTGCCTATAACCAGGTGTTTAGTCTTAACTATACTATCGTAAGGCCATCGGCCCTGTATGGCGAACGCTGCGTGAGCAGGCGAGTTGGACAAATTTTTGTTGAAAACGCCCTAAATAATATCGATATTACCGTAAATGGGGATGGGTCAGATCGCTTGGATTTTACCTATATTGATGATCTGACGCAGGGCCTTCGTTTGGTAATCGAGAACGACAACTCTCACAACCAAACCTTTAATCTAACATACGGTGAATCTCGTTCGATGTCGGAACTAGCACTTGTCGTGCAGGAATATTTTCCACAGCTCAACATCCACTACAAAGAGCGAGACCGCCTGATGCCAGATAGGGGAACTCTATCAGTGGAGAAGGCAAAACGGTTGCTGGGATACAGCCCTCAGTTTCCGATTGAGGCGGGCTTTAAAAAGTATATACAATGGTACAAATCCCTTTAGGATTGATCTCGAGTGAAAATAGCTAATTTCGACCTTTGCAAAAAAGTACTGATCATTGCTGAAATTGGCAATAGTCACGAAGGCGACTATGCACTAGCTGAAGAGCTCATCGCAAAGGCTGCCGAGGCCGGAGCAGATGCCGTAAAGTTTCAGACAATCGTTCCTGATAAACTAGTTTCAGTTAAGGATTCCGCTAGAATAAAACAGCTATCGAAGTTTCAGCTTTCGCCCGAGCAGTTTGCCAGCCTTAGCGACAAGGCCAAGCAGTTAGGGGTCATGTTCCTCTCAACGCCATTTTGCAGGAGTAGCGTTGATTTCTTAAATGAGTTGGTTCCAGCCTTTAAAATAGCTTCTGGGGACAATGATTTTTACCCGTTAATAGAAAAGATTTGTCAAACAGGAAAGCCAATTATCATTTCTACCGGTCTTAGTGACATTAACGAGATAAAAGTCACAAAGAACTTCATACTTTCCAAATGGCAGCAATGTGGCACAGCTAATCCTGGATTAGCGATACTACATTGCGTATGCAGTTACCCCACTCCCGCTGAGCAGGTAAATTTGCTCGCTATACCCAAATTGCTAGAGATACATGATGTTGTTGGATACTCCGATCACAGCCTGGGAAATCGAGCAGCTATTAGTGCGGTGGCCTTAGGAGCACGAGTTATTGAGAAGCACTTCACAATAGATAAGAATTACTCCTCGTTTCGCGATCATCAACTGTCGGCTGACCCGAAAGACTTACAAGCACTAGTAGAAGAAGTGAGGAATGTCGAGATCATGCTTGGCCATCTGGGCAAGGTTTTGCAAGAATGCGAGCTAGAGAACAAGAATAAAGTTAGGCGATCAATCGTTGCCGCAAGAGACCTCGCTAAGGACGACATCATTGCGGAGACCGACTTAAGCTGGGTGCGCCCACGAGACGGTCTTTCTCCGGGCCAGGAGCATTTACTAATAGGCAAGCGCCTAAATCGTGACATTGGGAAGGGAACGAGAATCATTCTCGAGGATATTGCATAAAAGCAATCTGGTGCATATGTGTGGCATAGCTGGATTTATCGGTAAACGCGAGCTTGCAAAGAAAGACATAGAGCAAACTCTAGCGCTAATGCAGAACCGAGGCCCAGACAATCAGGCCTATCTAGACATTCAAGACAATGACACTAGAGTATATCTACTGCACTCACGCCTGAGTATAATAGACTTAGAGGCCCGCTCAAATCAGCCATTTACGCGAGATGCGCTTACTGTAATTTTTAACGGCGAAATTTATAATTACCTGGAACTGCGAGCTCGGTTAGTCACCCTTGGGCACGAGTTCATTACTCAATCAGATACGGAAGTGTTGTTAGCGACATATGCAGAGTTCGGAGAAGAATGTGTCAACTATTTTGAGGGAATGTGGGCATTCGCCGTATACGATCGCAATAGGCACTGCCTATTTATCTCCCGAGATAGGTTTGCTGAAAAGCCACTATATTACGTTGAAGACAAGGATGGATTTTTTTTTGGCTCAGAAATAAAATTTCTCAGATCCTTAGCCAATAAAACTTTTGCTATAAATAACAATCAGGTTTTTCGCTATTTAGTTAATGGATACAAGTCACTATATAAGGGCAATGAAACTTTTTTTTGCACAGTTAAGGAAGTTCCTTATGCCACGAACATAGTTGTGACGTCTAGTTCCGAGATTTCCAGCAAGAGGTATTGGGCGCCATCCGTTAGGCCGCGCGAGATGTCACGAGAGGAAGCAGTAAGCGGTATTAGGGATAAGCTAATCAACAGCCTCAGGCTTCGATTGCGATCCGACGTTCCCATAGCATTTTGTCTAAGTGGCGGAGTCGACTCAGGTGCATTGGTATCGATTGCGAAAAAATGCTTCAATACAAATGTTCATTCCTTCTCTATCGTCGATCCAGATGAGAGGTATAACGAATTAGACAACATAGAAACAACCGTTAGGGATGTAGGCTGTAGAAATACTCTTATTCATCTAGAAAAAGAAACATCAATAGATAATCTACGGGCCCTAATTAAGTATCACGATAGTCCAATTTCTACGATTTCGTACTATATTCACTCTTTTCTGTCGCGTGAAATTTCGAAATGCGGCTATAAGGTTGTCATTTCCGGCACAGCAGCGGATGAGCTTTTTACTGGGTACTATGATCATTTTAGTCTCCACTTATACGAAATTAGGCGGGACTGGAGATTTAAAACCGCATTAGCTGACTGGCAGCGATATTTAGCGCCTATAGTTAGAAATCCATATTTGAAGAACCCACTCCTTTACGTAGAAGACCCTACCGTAAGAGAGCATCATTATCTCAATAGAGACGTTTTTTCAGAGTTTCTTATAGAGCCATTTTTTGAAGAATTTACCGAAAACAATTTCTGTGATTCGCTGCTTCGAAACAGCATGCTTAATGAGCTGTTTGAGGAGGTCGTGCCAGTGATACTACATGAGGATGATTTGAATTCTATGTATTATTCCTTGGAAAACCGAAGTCCATTTCTCGATACGGAGCTATTCAACTTTGCTTACTCTATTCCAACAGTGCATTTGATTGAGCATGGCTATGGGAAATACCTATTGCGTGAGGCCATGAATGGACTGCTTAATGATAAGGTTAGGCTCGACAGGCAAAAGAAAGGCTTTAACGCATCCGTTGAATCCGTCTTTGATCTGGGATCGGCGGACTTTAGGCATTGGCTGCTGGACGATAGCCCTATTTACCGCCTAGTCTCGAAATCTCGTATCGAAAATCTTCTTAAAGACAACGCTCTGCCCAATAGCTATAGTAAATTCTTGTTTAACTTTATTAATAGCAAATTATTTTTTGAGCTCTATTGATATAGGAGCAGTCTGATGAAATATTGCAAAAGATGTATATTGCCAAACACTAGACCAGGGTTAATTATTGAAACTGATGGCGTATGCAATGCTTGTAAGGGCCATGATGAGAAATTGAGTTTTGATTGGGACACAAGAGCGAGGCAGTTTTCGAATCTACTACAGCAAGTCAAGCTACTAAATAGACCCTTTGACTGCATAGTACCGGTTAGTGGTGGAAAGGATAGCACATATCAGGTCGTTAAATGCCTTGAGCATGATCTTCATGTCTTAGCAATTACGTGGAAAACGCCTAGCCGAACGGAGATCGGACAGAAAAATCTCGAAAACTTAATTAGCCTTGGGGTGGATCACATAGATTATTCGGTAAACCCCGATGTCGAAAGAGAATTCACTTACAAGGCGTTATTAAACAAAGGTAGCGTAGGTGTGCCAATGCACTTCGGCCTCTACATTATTCCTCTTCGATTTGCTGTCGCCTTAAATGTGCCACTAGTTGTTTGGGGCGAGAGCCCGTACATGGAGTATGGTGGTTCGCAGGAGCAGCGGTGTAGCAATTCACTAGATAGGACATTTCTTATCTCACATGGAATTCTCCAAGGTACTATGATCGAAGACTGGATTGATACAGATCTAGACTCAAAGGACCTTGAGATTTACAAGCTTCCCACAGAAGAAGAGTTTAGCCGTGTTGGGTTACAGTCAATATTTATTGGATACTATTTTAACTGGAGTCCCCAAGAAAGTCTTGAGATAGCATTGAAGCATGGTTTTAAGGTACGAGACGAGGGGCCAAAGGTCGGTTATTACAACTTTGCTGATATTGATTGTGACTTAATATCAGTGCATCATTATTTTAAATGGCTAAAATATGGTTTTACCCGACTGTTTGACAACCTGTCGCTCGAAATCCGAAATGGAAACATTAGCAGAGAGCAGGCAGTTGAGATTGTGCGGAAAACTGGAGAGCAGGTGCCATACGACGACATAGAGCGCCTGTGTGAGTTTTTAAGGATTAGCGAGCAGCACTTCTGGGAGATTGCCGAAAAATTTCGAAACACCGATATATGGCATAGAGAAAGGGGAACCTGGATACTTAGGGATTTCTTGATTGAGGATTGGCACTGGCGATGAAAGTTATAGAGAAGCAGCCTCCTCGAAAATATAGAGTCGGTCTTAAGCAGCAGGTAGAAATATCGGATTGTGGTGAAATTTTTCTTGCAGAGAATGAGCAAATTACATTCATTAACCCTGATGAGCGACATTATGATTTTTGCGCTAAGGAATGGGGATATTACGCAACGCCTTCAGTAAACGGTAGACTCAAGGACGAGGGCTTTAAAACCGCGCTGGTTAGAAACTCGCAGGGCAGAGTATATGTTATGGTAGTCGATTCAAAAAGGCTTAACGAATTTCAGCAGTATCTGGACACTGAAAGAAACGAGGTTATTCAGTGGCTAGATGAATTATGAGAGAGCTGGGCTATGAAGATAGTTTTTTTTGGAAAGGGCACTCGTGGGCTAACCTGCCTAAAGGCATTACTTGAAAACTCTGCATCTGTTATTCTAGTAATCGGAATGCCCGGAAGTTGCGACGATAAGAGCGAGGCAGTTACGAGTTATGCTTTGGAAGTGGGCATACCGGTTTTATGCCCCGAGGACAATAATAATCCAGCTTTTATTGAGGAGCTATCCGCACTTAGTCCTGATTTGTTTGTCTTGGCAGGTTATGGAAAGATATTTAGAGAAAAGCTTATATCTGTCCCAAGTCTATACTGTCTAAATCTTCATGGTGGTAGATTACCTCAATACAGAGGTTCTTCTCCTCTTAATTGGGCACTGATTAATGGCGAAAGTTCGTTTGGGCTATCAATTATTAAGGTGGATGGTGGCATAGACACAGGCGATGTGGTTTTGCAGCGCTCGTTCCCAATTGGCCCCAATGACAGTATTAAGGATTTGCATGATACAGCGAATGCAGCATTTCCCGAGATGCTGCTTGAAGTGATGGAGCAAATAAGAAGCAATAAAATAGTGTTTAAGAAACAGTGCGAAGAGGAGGCCTCTTATTATCCTCTTAGGTTTTCAGATGACGGCTTGATAATATGGGATATGTTAACGGCAGAGGAGATTCATAATCGTATCAGAGCATTGACTACACCTTATCCAGGCGCCTTTACTTATTACTGCAACAGACGAGTCAATTTGTATTCTTCAGAATTGCTTTCGCAAAACTATTTTGGCGAAGCGGGGAGAGTATATAAAAAGGATAGAGGGAAGATGTTGGTTTGCGCTAAAGATAAATGCCTCTGGATTAAACAGGCGCAGTTTGAGGACTCTAGGGATGAGATCTACGGCACTGTTAAGCGCTATCAAAAGTTCATTACCACCCGAGATCAAACGGTGGCATCGATCCGAGGTATTGCCTAGTTTTATCGGCGAAGCCTTTTCGCTTTGAGCTGCTTATGCACAGCCCTTTCTTTTTGGCTTCTGGTGCGTCGCGTTACTGATACAAGTAGCGGCATAGGACTTTGAAAAGTTAATCCAAAAAAGAGAAGAAAGGGCTTTGTCGCCGGCTTTGATGATTCGCTTGCTTTTTACGGCAGAGACTTTGGCGGTTCGGGAGGTTTTTTCTTGTTTTAGGCCCCGCATATGGCATCAACGCTTTACCTCCAACATAGCAAAATGCTAATTAATGCCTTATGGAGATCTTGCGAACGATTTCATTTTATGCCGAGGCAAAGGACAAGGAGTTTTTGCTTATTGGCGGGCATGCCATTAATATCTACGGTTTGTCGCGGCAAACGGGAAATATCGATCTCGTCGTTCGACGAGATGACCGCAATTGGTGGTTGGAGCTGTTTTCGCGACTTAAGTATCAAGTAGGCCAAAATGACGACAAGTTCGCTAGATTTAGATCGGACATTTTGGGAGTTTGGCCTCTAAACTTGATGTTTGTTGACAATAATACGTTCGAAAAACTTTTGTCTCAAGCGACAGCTGCCCAAATTGGTCTAGCTCAAGTAAAAGCCGTATCCGCTCGCCATTTGGCTACAATGAAAATACACGCTCTCAAAATTTATCAGGCACACCGACATGTAAAAGACTATAATGACCTGTTGTGGCTTCTAAGATCTGGCAAAACACAGTTGTCACTTAGCGAGGTCGAAGAGCTATGCAACCGCTATGCCTCGAGTGAGCTTTTTGAGAAAATAAAACAGGACTGGAATAACAAATGACTTTACGAGACGACGATTTATTGGATCTTCCTGAGCCATCGGAGTTAATTTCAGCAGAAGTGGAGCTTACGCTGGATGAACTAATCGCTCTTTGCGAGCAAATGCTTCCTTACTGGAATGAAATCCGTTATGCAAATCCCGACCCGGCGTTTATCGGCGAAGCCTTTTGGCTTTGAGCTCCTTATGCATTGCCCTTTCTTTTTGGCTTCTGGTGCGTCGCGTTACTGGCTCAACACCCCAAATCACAGCACCCCACCCATAACCCTCTGAGCCCATGGGATACTTTAACTTAGTCAAAACCACTGCTCGTAACAGCTCAAAAAAGCAAAAGATTTTCATTTATACCATTTACAAAAAGGATTTTTGTAAATGGTATAAACAGCAAGTGCGTAAGCACTTGCCAATAAACAACAAATACCATCGAGTCGCCTTTCACTCAATCTGGTGGGCTCGACTTTGTCGCTACTCGGTCAAACCGGAAATGCCCGGTCTCTCCATAGCGGCGTAGAAGCTCAGCACTGAATACCTGATCTGGGAATGGATGTGGTCGCATTGCTAAAATTGGAGTTCTTGCAAGTCGCAAACTCATCTGAGTCGGTGTTCCTCCTTGATGATACGCTGGCGAGTATTCAAGATGCGCACGAATAAGACGTTCATAATCTACGGCTGTACCGATAATTGAGCGATTCTTTGACTTTGAAATTTCTGGCTTATAGAGATGCTCTAAGAACCTTGATATGACATAATCTGAAACGCCCTCATCATGTAGTTGCGGTTTTAAGCTTTCACCAAGCACCGCATTGAGGTAATGGATCTCCTTTCTTGAAATTTCGACTGCTAAAACCGGATACCTTGTAAGGCTATTGACGAAAAGCAGGTTTTTCTTTCGATTTAGGTAGAATAAGTGAGCGTACCAGCAGAAGAAAGGATCAACTTCAAGACTACCATATCCCACCGGCTCCTTTTCCAGCCCTAGCTCCTTAAGAGTCTTTGCGGAGCACTCCATTCTTGCATTGATCATCGTATTAGACTGGGTCATCGAGTATAATTACCTCCTGCTATTTTCTTGAGCAAGATGCTGGGGCTAATGTTCTATTTGGATAACTTGAAACGTCTTCTTCTCCTGGCCTTACCCAAAAAGCACCCAAGCGAATTAAAGCATTCTTGAAAGAGGGCAAATAATATACTTAGCGGGGTTCGTGAAATTATGCACCCCTTTTGCACCCAATTTTTGGGACATATTGAAATTTCCAGAAATCGCTAT
>JADLFC010000127.1 GCA_020845775.1 Deltaproteobacteria bacterium | reverse complement strand
TATCTAACCTAAGTCGAATTGGACAAAACTTTGCAGGACTGTATAGAACCACTTAAAATTAACATCCAGTAAACACATTAGTACTATTTTAGCCTAAAGTCGGCAAATTTTGAATAGTTTATTGGGCCTGGCAAAAAGATAAAGTAATTAAATGGGCTCCAACTCATAGTCTTTTATCTTGTTTAATAGCGTTTTGTAGCTAACACCTAGTATCTTTGCGGCTTGTGCTTTATTGCCGTGAGTCCTATTAAGCACTTTTGTTATTAGGTCAGTTTCAGTGCTGCGAATATTTTCCTGGACGACAGTGTGAAGGCTGTTGTCGGCGTTTTTCTTGACAGAGTTCTGGTTTCCCGGCATGAGGTTGAACGAGGCAGGAGTTAGAGCTTTGTCGGAAAATATTAATGCTCGTTCTATGGCGTTTTCTAGTTCTCTAACATTCCCTGGCCAATGGTAGATGCTTAAAACTTGTTTGGCCTCAGGGGTTATTTCCGGAATATCAATTGAGAACTCGTGGCATAGCGATTTTAGGAAATAGTTCGCTAGCAATAATATATCCTCTGGTCGCTCGCGAAGAGGAGGGATTTCTAGGGCCACTACTCCAAGGCGATAGAAAAGGTCTTCGCGAAAGGCTCCCGCGCTAATGGCTTCTTTTAAATTAGCATTAGTAGCTGAGACAATCCGCACGTCGATTTTCTTGAATTTAGTGCTGCCCAGACGTTTGATCTCGGATTCTTGCAGAGTTCTAAGCAGCTTGGTTTGCAATATTGTTGGCATATTCCCGATTTCATCCAGGAAAATGGTTCCCATATGGCCCACTTCAAAGAGACCACTGCGCGGCTCAGTCGCGCCCGTAAAGGCTCCTGCTTCATGGCCAAAAAATTCGCTTTCTAGCAGTTCGCTAGGCATCGAGCCGCAGTTTATGCCTATAAAGGGACTGGCACTCCTATGGCTGTGTTCGTGTATATAGCGTGCAATTAGCTCCTTGCCGGTTCCGCTTTCGCCGAGCAGCAACACCGGAGAACTAAGAGGGGCGACTTTTCGAGCGTGCTCGAGCATTTCCTGAGCAACTTCGTTTTGTGTTATAAAACTTCGCTGACGTCGAGCAGTTCTGCCGGTGGAGCGATCGATGATGCGGCGGTGCTCAGCGATTTGCTCTAAAATATTAATCAGAGCGGAGGGAGAAAAGGGTTTTGTGATAAAGTCAATTGCGCCTAGCTTCATTGCTTCTACGGCGATATCTATGCTTCCATAAGCTGTCATGACGACAATGGGCAGGGAGCCACGCATTTTTCGCGCCTCCCTGACAAGGTCTAAACCATTTAGGCCAGGCAGTTTTAGATCGCTTAGTACTAGACTAAATTCCGATGAATTTATTTGAGATAGTGCGTCTTCGGCAGTGGCGCTTAGCGTAACATTCCAACCCTGGGCTGTTAGAACCTCAGAGAGACTTTCTCTCAAAGTATCGGCATCTTCGACTATTAGGATGTTTTCCATTTTCATTTGCCTGTATTACCTTAACAAACTACAAGCAAAATCGGGGCCAGTTCTAAGCTCTTGAAATGATTAGTTGATTGTGCTGTAATATGCGCCGTTAGAGAAATTAAGCGAGCGAAAATGTGCTATGTGCGATAGAAATTGCACACGTGTTGTAGTTTGGACTTGCTTTGTTTAGATTGTTGAAAAAGGGATAAGAGGTATGTCATGTCGATAAGAAAAGCGGTGATTCCAGTTGCGGGGCTAGGAACGAGGTTTTTGCCGGCTACAAAGACAGTTCCCAAGGAGCTGTTGCCCATAGTCGACATACCTATAATACAATACATCGTAAAGGAAGCGGTCGATTCGGGGATTGAGGAAGTAATTCTCATAACGGGTCGAGGCAAGAGTTCAATAGTCGATCACTTCGATCACTATCCAGAACTGGAGCAGAAACTCGAAAGAGAGGGTAAGACTGATCTTTTGGAGAGTCTGCAGAAAGCTAGCTCCATGGCAAAAATTGTCACAATGCGACAGCGCGAGCCAAGGGGTTTGGGGCATGCAGTGCTTTGTGCTAAGAATTTAATTGGCAACGAACCCTTCGTGGTCTTATTGGGAGATGATTTGGTTGATTCTGCGACGCCCTGCACCAAGCAAATGATGAATGTCTTTTCCGAATACCAAACTTCCGTTGTTGCTTTGATGCGCGTGTCGAACGAAGATGTGCCGAAATTTGGAATTTGTGGCGGACATTTAGTTGGCGAGCGCGTATATCAACTGGATTCCATGGTCGAAAAGCCCAATCTCGAAGATGCGCCTTCTAATCTAGCAATAGTTGGAAGATATGTTCTAAAGCCCTCTATTTTTGAATACTTGGAAAGGACCAAGCCTGGTAAGGCAGGAGAGATACAACTTACAGATGCCATGGATAGGATGATGAAAGTGGAAGGTTTTTTGGGATATGAGTTTACCGGTCATCGCTATGATGCTGGCGATAAACTCGGCTATCTACAAGCTGGCATTGCGTTTGGCCTAAAGCGACGCGATATTGCGCCGCAACTTAAGGCGTATATACGCGAGCTTGCAAAGCAACTATAGCGCGGTTGTTTTGCGAAGCAGTTTTATTGCTAACCCCATGTGCAGATGAAGAGCTTAGAATCGTTTCTCGAGACTATCAGCCGAAAAAGCACATGGGTACTTTCTGAGACGCGTCTTAGAACTGCCTTGCTAAATCAGTGGATAGAAACTGTTGGCAAGCAAGAGTGTCTACGAGCTCTAACCGTTAACGATTGTCTTCTTGAAATACTAAACAAAATTTCGCTTTGGGAGGCCGAAAGTCTTTATTCGAGGCTATCTCCCCGCGAAACGGAGCTCGCATTTCACGCGCTCATCGAGAGCAGCCGCACGGCATTTTCGACACTAACGTTGTCGTTAAGAGATTGGATGACCGCAAGTGCCGAGGGGTTTCTAATTGGGCCTCCGAGCGAGATTGTCGGGATAAAAACCTTCATTGACAACGTGCGCCTGCATGAGACGGATGAGGTATTTTTTAAGGCTGCAATCGATGAATGGGGGAATGCCAAGGAAGATAAACGCCGGCTCGAAGAGTTAATTCTCTTAAGAGACAAGTACCAGGCGTTTATGCGCGACGAGCGCCGCGTAGATCAAGTAGAAGTGCTGGCCATTCTAGTTGAAAAGCTAGACTCAGAGAGGTTCTTCGGTAGAGCTGGAGCGCTGGGGTTGCCTGAGGCAATTGTATTAGCAGAGCCAAACATTATGCACGCGCTGGAGCGCAGGTTGTGGCTAAAGATTGCTAGATTAGTTGAGCTTCACGTGCTGGTGCCACCGTCGGTTCTCAATACCGAGGATGAACTCAAGCCGTCTAATAGACGGCTTGCTAGCATGCGGTCGTTCGTGCAACAAGACGGACATAGTTTTTCCTCATTACACGAGCTCTATGGGGATAATGCGAGTAGAGAAAGCACGGTACAATTTGTTTTTGATGGAGATTCTAGACAGAAAAAGCCATCTGAGGGAATATCGGTATGGCGATGCGATACTAGACGACAGGAAGTGAGAAAGGCTGCGGAGGCGATTTCCCACGCAGTTTCCAAAAAAATAGCTAGGCCAAGCGATTTTCATCTGATTGCATTAAATCTCGATGCGTATTTGAATTTTATTCAGGAAGAATTTTCACGCGTTGGCATGCAATATTCAATGGCTAAGGGGAAGCCGCTTCGGCACTCAGCGCCAGCACTTGCCGCGAAGTTGTATTTTAACTGGCTGGAGAGACCTTCTTTAGAAACAGCTTATAAGTATTATAAGAACTCCTTTGTAGCTACTCCGCAGCTTGATAGCGAGAAGCTCGATCGCTTTGTAAAATCGCATTCCGATTGTTTGGAGCAAATCTCAGCTAGTAAGGTTTTTGAGGACACATTTGGAGGTTTTTCGTGGGGGCATGTTACAAAACTTCCGCCTTCACTCAATATTTTTAGCCTTTACCAGGAATTTAAATACCTAGGCAGTCAGTACGCGCTAATTGAGAGCGAGAACTGGGCTAGGCCAATACTCGAGTACTACGGCCGTAAGTTGTCGAACCTCGACATGGACGTTTATGTCAGCGCAGCAAGTCGCCAGGCATTATGCGAGCAGTGCCTTGAAATGCTTAAGAATCTAGCAATATTGGATGGCGAACTTCAAACTGTGTTATCGCTGCTCAAGTTGCACACGAGTTGTGCGGAACTAGGTGCGGCTATTCGCAAGGAGTTTTTTAGGGGCAGAGCAAGGTTGCGGATACTGAGGGAAGCAATTGCTGGTAGCGAGGACAGCGGCGCGCTAGAGGATCTTCGCGTCTTCGTTAAAAGTAGTCGCGAGCTTAGGCGGGTGTTTTCTAGTGCGATTAGCTCTATAAGCTTTCAGAGTCGCATCTCAGGGAAGCAAGCGGGTGGTTTTAGGGCGTTTATGGGACATTTCTTTTCTCACTTGGGCTCGGCAAGCCTGCTGTCTCCCATAGATCCGAATGCCGTAGCAGTTAGCGAGCTACTGGACGTTCGCGGCATGCGAGATAAGTTCAGCATAGTTCTAGGTGCTACAGCGGAAAGTTTTCCACTGGGAAGCGATAGCGGCGAGTCAGCAGGGCCGTTTCAGGTTGAACATGTTTATCAAACGCATATCCAGAAAATGTTCGAGTCATACGGACTCATGTCTCATCTGATTCGCTCAGCGAGGGAGCTAGTTATAGCCTATTGCGATAGAGAGGAAATCGCCTGCAGTAACATCCCAGCTACTTTTGTTAGGGCGCTTGAGTCTCTAGCGCGTGGCGGCTTGCAGGACTTAGAAGTGTTGCAGTGTCCTAAGGAAACGCAATTGGAGCCATTTGGAAACGGAGTGTCCTTGCCGCTTGATGATGAGAGCAGAGCGCGAGCTAGGGAATTGCTTTCAAGCCGCAGTGGTTCTGAGTTTACAGCGTACGATGGCATGTTAAGCCCTGGCGTTTGGGATCTATGTCTAGGCTATGCCGAGGGGCAGGGTTTTGTTAGCGGAGAAGTAAACCGATATTCAGTATCTTCACTCGAGATGCTGGCAGACTGTGCGCATCGCTTCTATTTTCGCTATGTATTGGGGTTATCTACCAAAGAGCGGAGTTACCTCGATGAGGTAAATGCCGAGATTGGGAGCATTGTACATAGCTGCTTGGAGCGTTTTTTTTCGCACTACGTGCTGCGGGGAGAGAGTGTGGGGAAGGACAACTTTAGCTCTGCCTGTCAGTTGATGTTGAAGATCGCAAAGGAGAGGTTTCTTGAGAGCGACATAGATTGGACTAGTCATCCACTGCTTAGAGGCGCTCGCCAGAAGGTAATTGCTGGTTTAGAGCATGGGCAGTACGCGTACTCGGGCAAACAAGGGTTTTTGCGGGCAGCCATATTTTATCAGGTGGAGTTTTTAGAAACCTGGCCAAAATATTTAGAGTATAGCTTTGGTCGAGGATTGGGCAGCGGTCGAGCTTTAAGTCTTAGACACGCAGGTGAGCGTGGCGAGGTGTTAATTTCTGGAGTGATTGATCGAATTGACGTGTTTAAGATTACTTCTAACGAAGGACAGGTAGAAGCAGAAAGTAAGGTGGCTATTTGGGATTATAAGACCTCAAAATATCCACCAACGTTAAGGGAGGTCGAGGGGGGAAGCAGTTTGCAAATGGCTCTCTATGCCGCTGCCGTAAGACAAAATATTTTGTTGGATAGATACCCCTATAGGGGAGGAATTATACATTTAGCTAAGCCTAACAGAAGAGATGCGGAGATGTTGTCCCTACGTAAGGGCGTATTAATTGAGCATTTAGCAGCCGCTGCTGGAAATAAGAATGCTTCGGCTGAGTATTTAGATGAAACGGAAGTGGAACGTCGAGTCGAATGGGTAAAATCGAGGGTGTTAAGCCTAGATAGCCTGGCTCGAGATGGCTGGTTTTGCCAGAATCTCGAGACGGAAAGCTGCTTTGTTTGCGAGTTTAACAAGATATGTGCCCGCAACGAGGTGTTGTTGGATCGAAAGCTAGGCAATCATTCAGGCAGGCGAGCAATAGTGTCAAAAAGCGGTGGCGATACGGCTCGGCGGGAAGTGTTCCATTCGACGAAAGGGGTGAATGCCAAACTTTCGCCGGAGCAGGAGGAGGCATCGCAGGTGAGTAGCAGTGTTGCGTTAATTGCAGGAGCGGGTTCGGGCAAAACTCAGGTGCTACAAACGCGAATACTTCGCCTCATCTTAAGCGGAGAGCCAGCCCAATCGATTCTCGCGATTACATTTACAGAAAAGGCTGCATGGGAGATTAAGCGGAGAGTAGAAGATGCTATTTGGAATGCAATTCGAAGCAGTGTATTTGAGGATAGGCTTTTAAGTGAAGTGGAGCGCCAAAGATTGCTCGAGGCTGCAAGTATTTTTCCAGTCGTTCAGATTAGCACAATTCATTCGTTCGCTTCATCTGTGATTTCGGCGGCTGGCGGTGTCGCTGAGGCGTGCCGTATTGGCAATGTCGTTAGTAGCCTGCAGCAGCGTGAAATGATTCTGGAGGCTACGAGAGAGATATTAACTCATGGAGATACGGCTCGTGAGGTTGATGCCATATTGGAGCAGGGAGTGTCTTATAAGTGTTTGGAGGAGGAGGTTGTAAAAATGGTTTCCTCTCCGCGGACGCTTGAGGGTTTGGCTAATTACGTGGATTGTGGCGAAGTCGAGAGATATCGAGATTCGCACCGAGGAGTTAGGCACGTGTTAAAAGGACTTTTGCGCCAAATTCGTGACAACGCCGTGGGTAAGGTGGGCCGATTTCTCGAGGAGTGGATAGCAGCGTTTTTACCTTGGCTCTCTAGCTCCGATGATGGGGGCATGGAGGAATTGCAGAAAGAGACATTTGAGGTGCTCGGACACAAGGTAAGCGAAGTATTGGCGGCTATCAAAGCTGACGAAATGTCGGATGAGTTGATAGCTCGATTGGCTGAGTTAGAGGGATTCTTGGATGAACATAAGGCTTTTGCGAAGCGCAAGAGCAAGCATAATCCCCGGAATTTTTGGAAGGAGTTAAGGGAGGAAATAATTGCTTTAAATCCTCAGTCTCTTAACTGGAATCTCGAGCGCGAAATGGAGGGTGTAAAAATTGCGCAAACAGTATGTCGCTTTGCTCGCAAAGCATTAGAAAAGTATTCGTCGAAAAAAAAACAGGGCGGCTTGGTCGACTTTGAGGATTTGGTCATTGAGGCTAGGAGAATACTTTGTGTTCCAAGTGAGGGATCCGAGTTTGCGGCACACAGAGCAGTTGTTGCTAAGTTGCGAAGAAAGTTTCGCCATATAATGGTAGATGAATTTCAAGATACAGATAATTATCAATGGGACATTGTTCGAGCGATTGCTAAAGGTGGAGGTGATAGCGCGGACCGCAGCGTCTTTTTGGTGGGCGACTGCCATCAGGCAATATATGGCTTTAGGGGTGGCGATGTTAGGGTGTTTAGTAGAGCGGCTAGAGAAATTGTAGATAGCTTCGGCAGGATTCTTACTTTGCGCGATAACTATCGCACTCGGCCTGAGATACTGCGCTTTATTAATTGTTTTTTTAATGAGCTGTTTAGTGCTAGACAGCTTGATTCTGGAGACGCCAGCATAGCTAACTCGTTTAGCGAGTTTTATCCGATGATAGCAAAAAGGGCGAATGAGGAAACTAGCGGCGAGATTGCTGCTGTTAGTGTCTTGGATGTTGGAGGCAATATATCGGGCAGATCTGGAGCGGAAATATTAGAGGCTGAAAATGTGGCGCTTTTTATTGAGTCAGTTCTTTCTAGCCTGGAGGGAGAGACGGCAGAGTGCAGTGCTCGTTGGTCGAGATTGCAAAACGTAGCTACTGGGCGGAAAATTGCAGTACTGTGTCGCACTTCTAAGCAGCTACTGCTAATGGCGCAGGCTTTGTTAGCGCGTGGCATTGAGCACAGCGTTTCGCACAGCTCGGGTTTTTACGATTTAGAAGAGATAGTGTATCTGGAAGCCTTGCTTAGATTTTTAAACGATCCGACTAATTCGATTTATCTAGTTGGATTGCTTCGCTCGCCTCTTTTAGGCCTTAGCGATAGAGAGCTTGTTGAATTGTATTATCAATTGGGCTGCAACTGGAACAACTGTTTCGAAACTAACCAAGCAGGCGGTGTTGGGGGGAAGTATACAGCTGCGGTAAAAAAAATTAAGAAGTGGATAGCGCTAAGTAAAATTATGCTTGCCTCCCGAATGTTAGCATTAATTGTTACTGAAAATGGCGTGTGTGAGGCGTACCAAGCTGTGGGGCGAAGCGATGCGGCGAGCAATCTTCAATTTTTTATAGATGAATTGCGCTCTGCTGAACTTGAGAATGAGAGCGACGGAAGTATTTTGGGGGCCTTAAATTTTCTAGAGGCGCGGCGCTGGGATTCTGGCAAAAGTATGAGTGGAGACGAATCCTCTTATGCGGTTGTGTTGATGACTATTCACGGCGCAAAGGGCTTAGAGTTCCCTATGGTGATATTGCCATTTTTGTCCGCTAGAAAACGCGCTGATGGCGGCGATTTTATTTCGGCTCGTATCGCGCTTAGAAATGAGCTGGGGACGGAAGAGGAGTTCGATTTTCTTGGCATCAAAGTCGAAGATGAAAATGCCGATTACAAGCGCAGTGAAACCCTAGTTAGTCGCGCGATAAGAGAGCAGAACAGAGGGCTTTCTATCGAAGAAGAAAAGCGTTTGTTTTACGTAGCTTGTACTAGAGCTAGGGATTATTTAGTTCTTCCTCTTCGCCATTCGCGTTCTTTTTCGTCTGAACAGAAGACTATAGAGAAGAAAAGCAAGGAGGAGAAGTGTGAGGTGTTAGAGTTTTCCGATTCCCCGTATAATTGGTTAAGGCATATTTTGGTAACCGACGACCCAGATAGCCCATCGCGCTGGATTATGCACGATAGCTGCGAAGATACACCTATAGAACTGCCCGTGGTTAAATTAAATTAGGGGCGTGTGAACAACCACGCCCCTAAAGTACTACCTCGTACTACTTGCGACCGAAAGCTGCGCCGCCTGATTGAACTACTAATGACTCTAACGCACTAGGAGCTGCCGCGCCTGCCTGTGAGCAGAATGCATTAACTGGCACGCAAACTGCGCGAACACAACAGCTATTTACAAAGCAGATGGCTCCGTCTGCGCAGTCATCCGATGTGACGCAATCGGCAAGTCCACTACACGGAGTAGCGCCGTTTACGCAAAGGCCACCACCTTCTGCCGTCGATCCACAAACGCCACTGCTGCCGCAATTTCCGCCTGCGTTACACGTTGTAAATGTTTCGCAGGTTTGACCAGTACACTCTGGGTCTGGTCCACCGCAAACATCATCTTCATCAACTAGGCCATCGCAATCGTTATCTAGTTGATCGCATTCCTCCACCCCAACTGGCGAAACATTCGCATTGGTGTCATCGCAGTCAGTGTTGTTCGATACAGAGCCATCCCCTGGATCGTTACATGCCAACACGCCTTCTGCGTTCACATCGCCAAAGCCATCGCCATTAGCATCTGGATAGAATGCCGTTGGCGCTACATCGCCATGAGCAATGTGCGCATTGTAGGCCGCACTCCCTACGGATATGAGCACGTAGGGATTCGCCCCGTTGGTCCTATGACAAATAAAAACCTTTCCGTTCTCAGCAAACGCTGGAGCAACATTTGATAAAAGCAAAACCGAACATGCTAACAAGCAAAGTTTAAGTTTTCTCATTTGTATATTACCTCTTTTGTGTATTACCTCCTTATTAAGTTATGACACCTACCCTTTTTTTACGGGCGGCATCGTTCAAGAAGTGAGCATAGTCCTTACCTTGGAAAAAGGGAACTATGTAAACAGCAGTGAAGCCGTGCTTATTTATTCCGTATTGCGCAAAAGATTCAGGCACCTAATTCGTCCGTAACGAAACGACAGGCTTGCTGTTTGGCTTAGTGTCATATCAAAAAAAAGTGGCGTCTTGATAATGTTTGGGATAATCGAATATTCGTCTTTTGTTGCAGTAAAGGTCTTAAGTTGGATGAGTAAATTAACGGATAAATAGGTTATGTTTTGCGCAAAAAGAAAATTATTACATATTACAAGTATATTATTTGCAGTGCTTTTGTTCGCTATGAATCCCGGGGAGAGTTATTCAGCTCCGACAGAGGCGGAGTTTAATACGATACTGGATTTATCTGGTAGGCAGCGCATGTTGTCTCAGAAGATGGCGAAAGAGGCGTTGCTGATCCTAAAAGGGGTTGATGCAGCTAAGAACGGCGAAAGCCTTAAGCAAACAATGGCATTGTTTGAGAAGACTCAGCAAGGCTTAATTTCGGGTGATGCGGCCTTGGGTTTGCCGGCTAGTGGGTATTCGAGAATTAATCGCGACCTCGAAGAGTTAAACAAGACGTATGCTGAAGTTAAGGCTATCTACCAAACAATTGTCGATGGCGGCAAGCCAAGCGATGAGCAGATGAAGAGCTTGGAAGTGCTTAGTGAAGAAGTGTTGGTAAAGGCCAACAAGATAGTTGGGCTCTTTGAGCTGGAGGCGAAAGCGGTTATTGGCGTAAAGGGAGACCAAGAACTAGCAACTCTCATAAACATTGCTGGTAGGCAGAGAATGCTTAGTCAAAAGATGATTAAGGAATTTCTTTTGATCAGCTTAAGTGCTAGCGGGGATTCTAATGCAAATAAGCTTACGGCCACTATAACTCTTTTTGAGACATCGCTAAAAGGCTTGAAGGAAGGGAGTCCGGCTATGGGAATTCCTACTGGCGCAAAAGATCCCGAAATTTTAACCCAGTTAAATGCAGTCGAGAAGATTTGGGGAGATCTTAAACCATTGCTTGCTGCTAAAGATGCAGGCGTAGATGCTTTGGCAAAAACGGACAGCCTCAGTTTAGAACTGCTTAAGGAGTCAAATAAGGCAGTGCAGATGTTGGCTAAGAAGTAGGCAGTGCGTTAATGCCTATTGGGCGTGTCAGAGGACACGCCCAATCTTTACTCGCAAATCAGAGTTACACTTCCTTCTTCTCCGTCGAACGTCGCGGTGCCGCTTAAAGTAACATGTGTGAGTGCTGATTCATTATCTGGTTCGACATTGCCTTCGACGCTAAGAGAAGTTCCCGGCATGATTGTCAAAGTGCCTTCGGCCTCACCTGTGTCTGAAACGACTGAAAATGATGCATCGATAGTTATTATGCTATCCGCCTTGCAAACATCTTCGAGTTCGCAAGGGCTAGCTTCAGTGCTAGAGCTCGAAGTAATTCCATAACTAGAGTCGCTCAGTTGTGAGGCAATGATCTCAATATCATTTGCCGCTACTGTTGACGACGTGGTTTTTATTTCAAGTGCACACGATTCTAACTCTGTGTCTCTTCTAAGCACCGTTAATGCTGGAGAAAAAGTCGTGTTGCCGGCAGCATCCGAAGCTTCTATTCGAAGCTGGACTGGTAAGCCAGCACGAATTTCTGCATCGGGAGGCAGTTGCAAAATCGAATTTTCTACCAACAGCGACGCTGGAAAACCTAAGAAATGATCGACCAGCCTCCATCTCGTATCAGTAGTTCGCCTAATCCACGCGCTTGTCTTAATGTTTTCCTTAGGAGAATGATCCTCGTCGTTATCTGTGCAGTCCCACTTAAGAGAGAAAGGAGATTTGGTGGTCCTAGGAGCTTCGACTTGGCAACGCGGTGGCACTAAATCTCCGTCTCCTTTGTATTCCTCAGGCGAACCCCCAAAATCGGTAGTTTCAGCCAGAGCATGTTGTGGGGTAAAACTTAATGCCATGGAAAAAAACACGGTTAGTGCAGGCGATGTATTGCAAATTGTCGATTGGATTTTTTTTCTATTTTTCATTGTGTGTTTTTCTAATCTTTATTTCTGGTTACTGATGCTCTAATTATATTTGATAAGTCCATGTTTGGGGAATGGTAAAACTTGCTACACTAGCCTCATTAACGCCGTTGCTACTGATCACCTATTCGATGCCAGCGGAATAACGATCGTTGTCCGAATCTGAGTTATTAGCCATCGCGTCAATAAGGCCGTCGAGTTCGTCGGAAATGTCGTCAAGATCCACGTCTTCTGCTTGTGTTTCGTCGTTAGCCTCAGGAGGAAAAGGATCGCTTTTTTTTTGTGCTTTTGGTAGCTCTTGGGGTATAAGTACTAAAATATTTTACCAACAGAAAATATTGTAGAGAGGA
Organism: Deltaproteobacteria bacterium; assembly: GCA_020845775.1. Classification (NCBI taxonomy): domain Bacteria; kingdom Pseudomonadati; phylum Myxococcota; class Myxococcia; species Deltaproteobacteria bacterium. The sequence continues at coordinate 18,062 of JADLFC010000127.1, read as the reverse complement.
GCGGCATGTTAAATCGCAGATCGATAGCAGTGGCTTTAATTGTTTTAGCGGCGGCGGCGTGTAGGCTAGTGCCACATGTCCCAAACGTTACGCCAATTATTGCTGTTGGGGTTTTTGGCGGTGCTTATTTGCGAAATACATTTTGGGCATTTGTTGTAGTATTTGTCAGTATGTTCGTGTCAGATTTGGTTCTCGGCCTGCATTCGACTATGTTTTTTGTGTACACTTCTTTGTTTTTAGCAATTTTTGCGGGCTCCATAGTGAAGGATAAGAGTGGCTTTTTACCCCTGTTAACCGTTACATGTGCAAGCTCGACTGTGTTTTTTGTGTGGACAAATTTCGGAGTATGGCTAGTTGAGGGTCTTTATCCAAAGACTTTATCCGGCCTGTTGTTGTGTTACGGCGCTGCGATCCCTTTCTACGTGACACAACTAATAGGGGATGCCTTCTTTATATCTCTCTTATTTGCCGTTTTCTTGGTGTTTGAAAAGCTCTATTTCTTGCAACAGCCTCGCTACGTTATGAGAAACGCTTCTTAGCCATTGCTATGAGGATCGTTTTGGGCGCGTCTCTAAAGCTTCCTTTGAGGTTGTCTTCCTCATTATTTTGCTATATAATACGTCGCTTTGCATGGGGAGCGGTAATTCCCTAACTGGCTCTTTTGTTTGAGCTTGGAAGTGTTAGTTCTTTGAGGAGATTTTCTATAATGTCTGCTGGCAGAGTCACTAATCAGATACATGGCGCCATAACATGCAGTAATAGCAGTTTTGCAATTGTGGCAAGCCGTTTTAACGGACAGGTTACGCAGTTATTGGTCGATGGTGCCATCGATGCGATTATTCGCCATGGTGGCAGTGAGGGAGGGGTTACTGTTGTTCGCGTGCCTGGAAGTTTTGAAATTCCGGTAACAGTGAGAAAGCTTGCCCTGTTGGGGAAATTCGATGCGATAATTGCGCTGGGTACCTTGATAGAAGGAGAAACAGATCATTACAGGCTTATATGCGACGAAGTCGCATCTGGCCTAATGCAGGTATCGCTTGAGACATTGACTCCGGTTACTTTTGGCGTGCTCACAGTTAAGAATAGCGAGCATGCGAGGGAGCGAGCTGGGGGAAAAGCAGGGAATAAGGGTTGGGAGGCCGCGGTGGCAGCAATTGAAATGGTAAACGTCCTGTCGCAAGTGGAGAAGTTGACTGTTTCATAGTTGTTATAAAGGGATTTGTTGGGAAAGAATTGGCCGTAGAATAAACAAGGGAGAAGCTATCCTTATGGGAGTAAGACGCCAAGCTCGTGAGGCCGCATTGAGGGCTCTGTTTATGTGCGACGCACTAGACTGTTGGAACGTAGAAACGGTCGACCTTTGTTTTAAACATTTTGGCGTTTCGACCATAATCGCAGATTATGCGCGTAACCTGTGTTACGGCGCGATCGAGAATAAGCAAGTTTTAGACGCGAAAATTTCTTCTGCTAGTGAGCATTGGAGCTTAAGTAGGATGACGCGCGTAGATCGCTCAATCCTTAGAATGGCAATTTTTGAGATGCTTTACCAAAACGATGTGCCCCTAAATGTTGCCATTGATGAGGCAATTGAAGTGTCTAAGCGATATGGTTCAGAGAGCTCCTCGGTCTTTATCAATGGAGTCCTCGATAGGGTCGCTAGCGATATTAGAAAAGGGCCAAAAGCGATCGAGTCTAAGAAAACCGATAAAAATGCCAATTCTAGCGCCGAACAAGAAGGTGAAGATGATTCTGAGCATGTGCCTCTGCTCGCTAGTGGCACCACCGGTTAGCAGCTAGAAAAACCACTATAGTCCTGTTTGGTCTTCCGCAAATTCTATTAAGAGTCTATTCTTATCTACTCTAATTGACTTCCTTAGTATAAGTTTAGGTTATTTATGAACGTATTCTATCTCGTAGATGGCTCTAGCTACGTCTTTAGGGCCTTTTATGCCATTTCCGCTCTTTCGACCCGAGAGGGTTTCCCAACTAATGCCATTTATGGATTTACTAGAATGCTCGTGAAGTTGGTTCGAGAGGCTGAAGCAAGACATCTCGACGATGGCGTGCGCATTGCCGTTGCTTTCGATATCGGGAAGCCAACCTTTCGCCATGCGCTGTTTGCCGATTACAAGGCCAATCGCGCAGCCTGTCCTCCGGAACTCGTGCAGCAGATGCCGTATTTCTCGCAGATCGTCGATGCTTTGGGAATTAAATCGGCGAGTCGTGAAGGATATGAGGCTGATGACATTATTGCAACTCTTGTCAAGCGCTTTGCCTCATCGGACTGTAAAGTTATCATTGTCAGTGGAGATAAGGATCTCACGCAGCTAATTGGCGAACACGTTGAGATGTGGGATCCAATGCGCGATGTGTGGATGGACTCACAAAAAGTTAGAGAGAAATACGGTGTAGCCCCCGGTCAAATGGCGGATTATTTGGCGCTTACTGGAGATAGCTCCGATAATATACCTGGTGCCAAGGGGATTGGTCCTAAATCGGCGGAAGTGCTCGTTAATTATTTCGGCTCCTTGGACCAAATGTTAGAAAACCCCGAAAAAATTGAAGAAATTGAGAATCTGCGCAGTAAGGCTAAGATAAAAAAATGCCTTGAATGCGATGCCCACCAGCTTCGTCTAAGCTATCAGTTGGTTACTTTGGAAGAGGCGGTAGCGCCATTTAATGAGATGGCAAATATCGACGAGTTTAAGGTCCAAGGTGTTAGGCAAGAGGTGGCTGAACCTTTGTTTAAGAAGCTCGAGTTAGAAAAATTGTTGGAGTCCATAGCTGCTAACGGCGATGTTTCTGGTGCTAGGAATTTAGAGAGTATCTATGGGGGCAAGGATTTTAAGGTGATTGCTAGCGATTCCCTAGATTCGTTTGCAGATAGTTTATCTGCAAGTCAGTCGTTTGCATTTGATACAGAGACTACTTCGCTGGATGTGAGAACTTGTAAGCTCGTAGGAATGTCGTTTTCGTGGCAGAAAGATAAGGCATATTACCTTCCGCTAATATCGGAGCCGGATGGCAGCAAGGCTTTGGATTCCGAACGTGTAAAGCAAGTTCTTGGGCCAATATTTTCTAATCCGAAAATAAAGAAAACAGGTCTAAATTTGAAGTTTGATCTAAGCGTTGTAACGCAGCAGGGTTATTTTGTAGATGGTATAGAGTTCGACTGCATGCTTGCGTCGTATGTTCTTAATCCAGATAAGCGCCAGCATGGATTGAGCTCATTAGCTAGAATTCATCTAAACGAAGAGATGTTGCCATATAAGGAACTAGTTGGCTCAAGGGAGCATATCGGGCAGGTTCCCTTGGAGGATGTGGCTAATTATGCTGCTCATGATGCTGAGGCATCATGGCAAATAAGGCAAGTCTTGGATAAGTTATTGGGGTCGAGGAGTTTTTGCAGTGATTCTGGAGAAGAGGGGCCGTCTTTACGTCGAGTATTTGAGGATATTGAGATGCCGTTGGTGGCGGTGTTGTCTAGCATGGAGCTGGCTGGCGTTCGCGTGGATGTGGGATTTTTGGGCGAGCTAAAAAAGATGTTTGATGATGAACTTGCCGAGCTTAGGCAGGCCATCTGTAGTTTAGCCGGCGAAGAATTTAATGTGAATTCTAACCAACAGCTCGGAAGTATTTTGTTTGAAAAGCTCGGCATTCCAACGGCAGGTGTTAAGAAAACTAAGAGTGGCTTTTCGACGGATGCAAGCGTGCTAAACACCTTGGTTGGCCATCATCCTATTATTGAAAAAATTATCGAGTATAGGGAATTATTTAAGCTAAGCACTACTTATGTTGATTCCTTAATTCAACTCAGTGCTCCACATACCTCGCGAATTTATGCCTCGTTTAACCAGGCAATCGTCGCGACAGGACGTCTTAGTTCGAGTGATCCAAATCTGCAAAACATTCCAATTCGAAATGAGAGGGGTCGGCTTATTCGCAAGGCTTTTGTTGCGGAACCGGGGTGCGTTTTGATATCGGCGGATTATTCGCAAATTGAGCTTAGAGTGCTAGCCCACCTCTGTGGGGATGAGGATTTGAGAAAGGCCTTTTATGAGGGCCATGATATTCATGCTCAAACTGCAGAGGAGATTTTTGGGACGGAAGGCATTGGAGAGGCACAGAAAAGCCAAAATCGCCGCATCGCGAAGACTATTAATTTTGGCATATTGTACGGTATGGGCGCATTTCGGCTCGCTAATCAGTTGGGTGTTAGCCGTAGAGATGCGCAAAGTTATATAGACCGATATTTTGAGCGATTCCCTAAGGTGAGGGAATATTTCGACACACTTACCGCGCAGTTATCGCGTTTGGGCTACGTGGAAACTCTGTTTGGCCGCCGAAGGTATCAGCAGCAAGTCGATGCCAGTGGCCGCGATAGTGGCTATGTAATGCGTTCATTATTAAATACCCCAATTCAAGGAACCGCGGCGGAAATCATGAAACTGGCTATGATTAAGCTTCACAACGCTCTTAAGCAGTATGGCAAGAAGGCGAGGATAATTATGCAAGTCCACGATGAGTTAATAGTAGAGGCTCATAAGAGCATAGCGGAGGAAGTTAGGACTGTGGTTGAAGATTGTATGGAATCTGCGGTAGTATTGAATGTACCCCTCAAAGTTGAGTCTAATATAGGTGAGTCTTGGGGGGAAATATGAATTGTTTAAGCGGGACAAAAGTTATAGTGGGCAGTCGTTTGTTTGCGGTTAAAGGGAAATCAAAGCCGGCTGAAGACTTGAGCTTAGTGGAAAGAGCTAAAGGCGGCGATGTGTCGGCCTTTCGGGAGCTAGTCGAAAGATATCAGCAGAAAGTGCAGGCGGTTGCAATGAGCGTTAGTTGCAGCTTTGAAGAGGCAGAAGATATTGCTCAAGAGACGTTTTTAAAGGCTTTTCGGAGTCTGTCATCATTTCGCAATGAGTGCAGTTTTTATACGTGGATTTATCGCATTGCGTACAATCTCTCTATAGACCACATGCGCAAGCGCTACAAGCAGCTGGAAACCTCCCTGGAGTGCAGTAAAGTGTTGGATAAAATATCCAACGCGACTCAAAGCGTTGCCGTCAATGGACAACGCCCAGATAAGAATTTTGAGACGGCTGAACTTGGTTCGCAGATTCAGGAAGCAATTGAGAATTTAAGTGCGGAACATCGTGCGGTTATTTTATTGAGAGAGGTTGAGGGATTGTCCTACGCTGAGATTAGCGAGGTAGTAGGATGTTCTAAGGGGACGGTTATGAGTCGCTTGCATCATGCTCGTAAGCGCCTACAAGAGGTACTTGCAGGACAGGCGGAAACGCCACACGTAGAGGATGCTGGTGAAGTGAAAAGTAAATTGGTCATGAGATGAAGAGTGCTAGTTATTAGTATCATGTGTTAAATTTTATGAAAGAAAAAAGTGATAGGTCGAGGGCTTTATCTGCTAGTAAGCAAAAGTTGTTAAGTGCTTTTCATGATGGAGAACTTAGGGGATTGCGGTCAAAGGTTTGTGAGAGGCTAATAGCAAAAGGTGATGGGGCTTGTTTGGCTAATTTGCAGAATTTGCGGTTTATTCGCAGCGAGGTGCGAGGTTGGTATAAGCAAAAGATTTTAACTCGGCATTCTCAAGTGGTAAAATCAGATATTTGGTCTAGTATAGAGAGGGAGGTCGAAAAAATAGCTGATGGTTATGCAGAAAGAAACCATAGACCGAGGTTGTTTGGTCTAGCCTTACCGGTTCCCTTGCATGCTTTTCCATTTAGATTTGCCGTTCTGTCTGTAGCAATGGTTTTCGTTGCTTATATTGCGAGCGATTACGCTTTAAATATTAAGGATAGCGGTGGCGTGGGGTCTAAAGATAAGTCGCAGGAGGCGTATCCGATTAACGTAGTATCGCTAGAGACTGAGTTTAAAGCAGTCGAATCCTTAGATTCGAAGTTGAGTATCCCCGAAGCTTTGGTGGGGGAGAGCAGCGATTTGGATTCTAAGGTTGCCGAGCTACCTCCGAAGTTGCGTGGGCAGTCTTCTGAATTGCAACTTGGTGGCTCTTCGGTTGTGAGGGTTGTGGACAGAGAAATTGGGCGAAATGGAGTTAGGGACGTTCGAGAGGATGGCGTGGATATTGATTGGATTAAAAGCGATAGTAAAGGAGCGCTTAGATTGTTTGTTTCTAAGAATCGCCGAGTTCCACCAGTTATATGGCTAGCGTCCCAGAACAAGGTGGCGCGATAAATGATTAGTATTGTCTGGCGAGGGGTAATGCAGTTTAGAGGTAAATGAGGACAAAAAGTTTGTTACATGGCTTGGTCGTGCGTCGGTTGGTTTTTTTACTGGTGCCTGTTTTTTATGTTTTCATTTTCGGTTTAGTGGAGGTGTTTGCTGATAGTGTTGTAGTACCTCGCGGTTGTTTAGTGACGGTGAGATCGCTTAAGGCGTCGAATGGCGAAAATCGCGGTCATGAATCCATTAGTGATCTTCAAGAACAATTGGGTGCTTTGCCATTTTCTAGTTACGAGGTAATCGACTCAAAGCAAGCCTCGCTCGAGTTAAGCAGTAGGGGTAGATTTGATATTGCGGGTTTAGAGAGCAGCACTCATAAGGTTATGGTATTGCCTCATTTTGTTGCCGATGATCAGGTGCAAGTGACGGTTGACTGGCAGGGGCCTCAGGGAGAGCGTTTGCTGTCGACCAAATTAAAAGTTGTAAACAACAAGAGCGTCGTGCTGGGCAGTGATGGCAATGACGATGGGTCGATGATACTTTGTGTGCGCGTCAATTGTTCGTAAAAATATTTTGTTTTAGGGAGCGCGTTTGCGAATGGGTAGCAAGCTAAAAGATTTAATCGCGGAGTGTAGCAAGGAGGAGTTATATGATTTATTAGCTAAGCACTTTTGCTATAGCTATAAAATCGAGAAGGATGGTTCTCTGCTAGTTGTCGAATTCTCACAAAAGCGATCTGACCAGAGAGCGCGAGAACTGATTCTCGACGTTGAAGGGGTTTTAGGAGTCGAGCTCGGGTGCGCCTGTGCTTTGGTTCTTTCTATGGGAAATGCTCAATTAGTAGATAGCGTATTGGCTCAGATTCAGGGGATTACGAAGACTCTCAATGTGAGGCAGTCGTTGTTGTTTAGATTTGTGCGATGCTATGCTGAGGCGGAGGGTTTAAGAAATCTCATAGTTCAAATCTGGGGTAACCCATTACTGGCCGGAACGCAGCTTGGGGCGAGGGCAAATATCTACGCAGCCCTTTATTGTTCTCGCGAGATACTCATGGCGTTGGCAGAGCTATTTATGCTTTTTAGCTTTGAGGGAGAGGGGATTGTTGGGGATGAAGCTGAGAGGATTATTACATTGCTCGCGCATGTATCTGTGCTAAATCAGAAGCTCATAGGCGAGTACATGGACAAGCTGGAGAGCCAGGATGTCATCAATGAAGCTATGGGGCTCAAATACATCGCTTAACGGCGATGTATTTGTTTAGGCGCGCCCTTAAGCACTGCCATAGGTGATTTCATCGTTCATTATACTTCTTATCGCAGCTATAGGATCGCGGTTTTTAGTAATCGGGCGGCCAATCACTAAATAATCAGCCCCCTTAGACAGGGCATGTAGTGGCGTATCGGTGCGATTCTGGTCGTCAGATGTGGTATGCCATGCAGGTCGTATGCCTGGGACAATTTTTGCTAGTTTGTTTAGGTTTTGCATATCGGCTAGGAGTGGAAGCTCTTGGGCCGAACAGACGATGCCAAAACACTTGCTGTCGAGAGCTATGCGCGCTAGCGATGTGACTGTAGAAGATGAATCTTTGCCGTAAATTACATTGGTATCCTCGTCGTTAAGCGAAGTTAGAGCTGTTACGGCTAGAATTTTTGCAGTATGCCCGCCTTCAGCGCATGCAGCTTCAACGGCAGCTTTTATCATGGCCATTCCCCCGCTAGCATGCACAGTAATGAAGTCTGCGCCAGCCGACGCTATTTTTTGAATGGAATTTTTTACCGTGTTCGGAATGTCGTGCAATTTTGGATCTGCAAAGACTCTGCCAAACTGTCTTAGGTCTGTGATTACTTTAATTCCGTGTTCAATGAGGAGATCGTTTACCTTAAATCCCCAGACCATATTTCTTAGCGTTTTAGCAAGATAAAGCGCATCGGCATAATTGATGGCATCTAGGGCGATGATGATATTTGAATTTTGATTTTGGTTCATCCTTGCAACCCGCCTATGAATTTCTTATTCGCACTTCCGACCGCTTCGCGAAGTGTTGCAAATCCGTCCTGTAACAACAAGTGGTTTAGCTCATAATTAATGGCTTTGCAAATTAGAGGGCCTTCATAAACGAGTCCCGTATATAGCTGTAACAACGAAGCGCCAGCCTTAATGTGCGCATAGGCTGAAGCAGCTGAATCTATACCCCCGACACCAATAATTGGCTTCTTGCCGCCCAGTAGGGAATAGGCAAATCTTACGCGCTCAATAGATTTAGCAAAGAGCGGCTTGCCACTAAGTCCACCGCTTCCAATATTATCGACAAGGGTTTTAGGGGTTTTTAAGGTTGGACGCGAGGTCGTAGTGTTGGTCAGGACGTAGCCATCAATCGAGTGCTCCTCGCAGACGCTAATAGCTTCCTCCAGTTTTGTAAGTGGAATATCTGCTGAAAATTTTACTAACAGCGGCGTTTTGGAATTGAGCCCGCCCTTGGTGCTAGCTATTGCGGTTAGGAGCTCTTTAAGGGCATTGCTTTCTTCAAAAGTCTTGCCGTCACTGGTGTTTGGACAACTTACATTAAGTGTGAAATAGTGAGCCTGGGCATGAAGTTTTTTATAGCACTCGACTATATCGATTATAGCGCGTTTGTCCAATATGTCAGGGTCGTGTGTTTTAACTATGCTTGCGCCAATTACAATATCGCAATTTGAGAGGCTTTTAAGGTTTTCGGCAACCAAATCAGCACCGATGTTGTTCAGGCCAAGGCGATTGATTAAAGCTGAATCGGCAGGAAGTCGAAACAATCTTGGTTTTGGATTGCCTTGACACGGAAGATTGGAAACCGAACCGATTTCTATAAAGCCAAAATCGAGATCTGAAATGAAAGGGATCAGTTCAGCGTTTTTGTCAAAGCCGGCAGCAATGCCAATGGGGTTTTTGAAATCTATGTCAAATACCGTGCTTCTAAGTCTAGGTAGAGTTTTGCTAGTAGTCGTGCAAACAGTTCTTAGTAACTCGCGCGCGGCAGAATAGCTTTGAAGCCGTTTTGCAAAATTAGAAGCCAGGCTATGTGCCCTTTCTGCATCAAGGCAAAACAGCAATGGCCGAAGTAATGTTTTATATAAATTCAACGCGTCTTAGCTATTTCGTTATTTCCGGTGGATAGCCATTTTGTTCTCCCCACATAAAGGGATCCGATTGCCACTCGCTTAACGCCAAAAATTCCTTTTCTGACAAATACTGTTCGTCTCTTGCAACATCTAACAGCTCATCCAAAGTAAGCAGAGGGCGAAGATTGCAATTTGCCCTCCTAAAGGCATCGATTGCTTTGGAAAAGTTGTAGCTAAAAATCACCAAGCACTCATCCACCCTTCCGCCGGATTCCCTAATATTTTCTACGGCCTGAACGGAGCTTCCGCCCGTCGATACGACGTCCTCTATTACGAGAACTCGCTTCCCCTCCTCGAGCTTCCCTTCTATGCTTTTTTTTGCGCCGTGTTGTTTAGCAATTTGCCGAACGTATAAAAACGGCAATTTGAGTGCATCGGCTAGCGTAGTAGCAGGCGAAATACCCCCAGTAGCGACTCCGGCTACTACATCAAATGACAAACAATTTTTGTCTATGATATCTAAAAAACCGTTTTTTATCATCTGCCTATGTGCGTAGCTACTTAGCAGTAAGCGGTTATCGTTATAGATTGGCATATAGTAGCCGGAGGCCCAGCGGAATGGATTCTCTGGATTAAACCGCACAGCCCCAATACTTAGCGCCACAGAGGCTAAACTTTCACCCACGGAAGCAATCATATCTTCGGATCTTCCAATAAACTTCTGCGTAAAATTACGATTTGTTTTGATGTTTTTCTAGATAGCATTGCTTCTCAAGCCGCGTCAAGGATGCCCTCGCGTGCTTAGGCGGATGGCGTGGACTTACAAAAAATGAACGCGATGTGTTTTTCAGACGATAAATAGATTGTATGTGGCGCGTAGTGACAATTTGTTTATTGAGGATTGTAAAATGATGAATGCTATTGGACCAAAAATTAATGCGGCTATGCCTAAGCAAGCTGAGATTCAGCCTAGTAAGTCTGGTTTGGAGATTAATCTCGATTCATATTTGGATGATTGGCGCAGCGTTGGTATGCGTCTTAAGCAAGCCCAGGAAAAATTGCCAGTTGAGTCCCAAAAACTTATTAATTTGCAAATGCATGTGAACTCTTTGGAATTTCGCGTTCAACTTGCAGCTAAAACTGGAGAAGCAATGGCAGGAAGCATCAAGCAATTGCAAAGTATGGGGAATGGGTGATTTGCTGGTTTATAAGGCCGGTGGTTGGAACCTATAAACAGCGTGCGTTTTGCCTATGAATGGGAATAGTGCCGAGCTTCAGAACTATCGACGAAAGGAGCTACTGCTGAGGCTTGCCACCAAGCGCAAGGAAGAATTGCTTAAGCAATTAGGTTGCTTACGAGAGGAAGTGTCGTCAGCTAAGAAGGCGCTTGCGTCAATTGATGCGCGAAGAGTTCGCTTGCTTAGCTCGGCACGAAATGCGACTAGTGGCGGTGCGGAACGGGTTTTTGCCATTGCGGAGCTAAATGCTCGAGTCAGTTTTTCGGGAGAATGTTTGGCAAATGTGTCATTTGATAATATGGCTAGAAAAAAGTTGTTAGGGAGAATGATGGCAACTAATGAGTTAGCGAAGCTAAAGGAAAAGGACATCGCATCATGCGAGGAAAGAATGCAGATGCTAACTCGCGAGATGAGACGCATGCGCAAAAAGTCTATTTCTATAATTGAAGGAATTGAACAAAGTGAGATAGAAGATATCACTAGCAGTAGATCCCATGTCAGCCATCGAGATCTCTAGGATAATATTTGTGAATGTATTAGTATGAAATTACTAGGTTGTCATTGTTTATTATTTCTTTCTTTCATCCTTTCACTATATGTATGCAATGTGTTGGCGGAGGAGCCGATTGCTGAGTCTGCTAAGATTTTAGTCAATGATGATAGCAGTTTAGGTAATTTGAGCCAGAAATTTAGGGAAAATCCGTTTACTATGAATCGCGCAATCCGAACGATTCTTTCACTAATTTTCGTATGCGCGCTTGCAGTAATTCTAATTGGAAAGGTTTTGCCGCGACTTAATCTAGTAAACATACCTAAACTTAACAATGGCACTAAGCCTTCTCGCAAGCGCTTGAAACTAATAGAGAGGTTATCCTTGGATCGAAACAATTACCTCGCAATAGTTTCTATAGATGACAAGCGCGAAGTAGTAATAGCGGTAAATCAGGCTTCTGTATCGCTGCTTTTGCAAGTTGAACCAGAAAAGACAGAGTCTGTCGCGCTTCCTAATCAATAATCAACAATATTCTGACACAAAGACATTAATTTTTTCGATAAGTATATCGTGTTGCCGATGCTGATTGCAAAGAAGGTCTTTCTTGGCAGTTGGCCTCATTAGATTAGGAGTATTGAGAAATATGTCAGTCGGAATGATGCCTGGTATGGATGCGCCACCAGTGCTGATGCTAGTAGTATTTGTAGGCATGGCGATAGTGCCGTTCTTATTGCTAAGTTGCACTTCGTATCTGAAATTGAGCGTGGTATTTGCAATCCTTCGAAACGCACTTGGCGCTCAACAAGTGCCGTCTGGAGTAGTGGTCTCTATACTGTCTTTAGTGCTAACCGTTCACATCATGTCTCCAGTAGCTATGGAGGTGAGCAAGGCTTTGGAGGATAGTGCTGCACAATTAGGCATTTCGACAGCGGGTAAAGCCGAGACTAAGGAGGCTAAGCCAATCGGTGAACTGCTAAATGCGTTAAAGGCAAATGACATCATCGCTTTGGCAAAGGCTGCGAGCGAGCCGGTATCGAAATTTTTACGCCAAAATAGCGGAGTAAGAGAGAGGATGTTTTTTAGTTCCCTTTCTTCTCGATCTGGCAAGACTACCTCATTAGTTAATTCCAAAGATGCAATAAACGTCGACACTAATTGCGCGCCTACGGGAGGCGATGAGGCTAATGCCGCGGAAAAGTGCGCAGTGAATGAGGAAACTTTTCTAAATCTCGTTTCCTCATTCGTTATAAGCGAACTACAGGAAGCGTTTGCTATTGGATTTGCTATAGTTTTGCCCTTTCTTATTGTCGATATCGTCATTGCCAATTTGCTCATTGGCCTTGGCATGATGATGGTTAGCCCGGTAACTATTTCATTTCCATTTAAAGTGATTTTGTTCGTCTTGTGCGATGGCTGGTACCTGCTGTGCAAGGGGTTAATTTTGGGATATGGAGTCGCTGAATTATGATAGAAGTAGATAATATTGAGTCGCTCTTTGTTTCGGCAGCGTTCATAGCATTAACCCTGTCTGCCGTGCCGCTAATTATTTCAACAGTGGTAGGACTAGTGTTTAGCGTCCTGCAGGCTGCTACTCAGATTCAGGAACAAACCTTGGGGTTTGTCCCCAAACTGGCGGCGGTTAGCGCAGCCTTGTACTTTGGTGGGCGATGGCTCTCATCTCAGCTAATCGATTATTTCGTGGAAATCTTGCATAAGGTGCCAGAATTTTAGAAAGGAGTTTTTGGCACAATGGTGATTAATCAGACCGCCGTAAATGCTATACTTTTCTTTGTCCTGCTTTTCCTGCGCAGTTATACATTTATATCAACATTTTCGTTTATCCGAACTCTACTGGGAGCAGGTGGACGGACTGCCGCATCAATCGCTCTTACCTGTGCCTTGCTCTCTAGGGGCGATGTAAGTCAGATGGCCCATACTGGGGCATCGTCGGTGGGGGCCACTCCATTTTTCTTGCTAGCCGTAAAGGAAGTGTTTTTAGGTTTTATAATTGCTGCCCCTATCGCGCTAGCGCTTGAATCCCTTGTGATGGCCGGTCGCATAGCGGATGTGGCGCGAGGGGCGCAGTATGGAGAGCAACTCGATTTATCCTTTGGGATGGGGATGTCGGTAGCACAACGGATTACTAGTTATTCCCTAGCGTTATTTGCTCTTAGCTCATGTGGCTATCCGCTAGCCTATAGAATTCTTGAACATAGCGTAATATGGCCACTTGAGGTCTTTGGACGAAGTGGAATTCTTAATCTGTTGGGAGAAAGAGCTATCCTCGAGTCTTTCATCTTGCTAGCCGGCCAAGCCATCTCCTGGGGCTTATTGCTAGCAGCTCCTGTAGTGTTTGCCTCTCTTATTGTCGACATAATTACGGCCTTTCTTTCCAAGGCGTTGCCGCGGGTTAGCGCGGTGCAAGAGCTGATGCCGGTTAAACTCTTATTGGGATTGTCTTTGTTAATATGGTTGATGGTTAATGATTGCTGGCAATTAAGTGGGATTGATTTAGAAATTATGCAGTTTCTCTCGATGCTAATTGGAGAAAATGCGTAGGAGTGGTCGAGGGAGCTAATAGTCTTTAGAAAATATGGATTTTTATGGCTGGTGAAAAGCGCTTTGCACCTACTGCTAGAAAGTTAAGAAAAGCTAGAGAAGAGGGGGATGTAGCTAAGAGTAGAGACATTAGCACCGTCATTGTCTCTTTGTCGGGGGCGTTTTGGCTATGGTTTTGCAAGGCCGAAATCTCGACTCTAATAGAGTTTAGCCAGAGTAGTTTTTCGCTCAGTGCAGACTTTGGTGCCGAGGATGTGCTAGGATTACTCGATGTTGCGGTAGGCTTTCTAGGCAAAGTCCTTGGATCGTTCTTAGTAGTTGTATTTATTGCAAGTTTTCTGGTGGAGGCGGCGCAAGTTGGATTTGTCTTTAGCTTGGATGTCCTAGTCTTTAGGTTTTCTAGGTTAAATGCAATAAATGGGGTGAAGAGGATCCTTGGAGTGGGTCAGGAAGGGGGAGAGGGCTGTTTAACCAGCGGGGTTATTTTTGAGAGCGGAAAAACAGTTTTGTATTTCTTGGTGTTAATAGTGATAGGTGGCGCTTATCTGTATTCTCGTGGAGTAGGTGTTGTCGTTTTTGAGTTTGATGACGTGGCTGACTTAGCATTGTCGTGGGTTGGGGAGTGTTTTTATTTAAGTTTTATTTTACTGTTTTCTTTGTTGTTGTTGGCGGGTCTTGATCTAGCAATCAAGCGCAAGGGTCGCGTAAAGAGACTTAGAATGGATGCAGAAGAGTTTAAGAAGGAGCTTCGCGATACTGAGCCCCCGCCTGAGATGAGGAGTATGCGCCAGAGCTTACACGAGGAAATATTAAGTCAAGCAACAGTTGCGAATCTGCGAAAGGCCAAGGCTATTGTAGTTGGAGCGGCTGATTAAGTTAGGAAGTACTTTTCGATGCAGTATTTTGATAGGGCAGCGGCTAGCGCGATTATAGGGGCAATTTGTGGTTCTGAAAATCGCCGAGACGTTCTAATTAGTGCGACAGAACTTTTAGGGCGGGTGTTAGGGGTTAGTCGATGTTTGGTCGTAGTAGATCAGGAGCATTCTAAATCTCCACCGGTTGAGTGGACTATGGAAGAGCCAGAGGAGAGGTTGGATGCGGCAGTTGTAAGCATTGCCTCGAAGATAGGCGAGGTGGTTTCTTTGCAGCGCGGGCCGCTGTTACTTAAGCCTACTGATGATAGAGAATTTCTAAATTCAATTCGAGAGGAGTTAAGCGCATTAGACGTTACTGCCATGCTAGCTGTAAGGACTAGTTTGCAGGGGCATGTAAATGGAGCGCTCATTCTGACTCAGTGTGGGCATGGAAGAGACTGGCGAGAGGAGGAAGTCTCGCTGGTGTCTGAAGTAGCACGAGCCCTAGGCGAGGCTATCGAGCGCACTGGGAAGTGCAATTGGCAGGAGATGGCTGATGCAGTTAGTGAAGGTGGAATCGGCGAGCGCGTCGGCAGTCAAAAGTTAGAGTCTGAAGAGAGATATAGAAGACTTGTCGATAATTCCGATGCCCTCATCTTTCATGCGGATGTGAATCACGCAATAACATTTATCAGTCGCAGGGCGCTTGATTTCTTCGGCAAAGCTCCAGAAGATTTCATGGGGCAAAAGTCGCTTAAGTGGTTAGACTTTGTTTACGAGGAAGATCGCGCGCGAGTAGCCAGATGTGTGCATGATATGAGCGATGCCTCGACTAGTTTTGAGGAAGAATTTCGAGTTATTAACGGCGTTACCAATCGCCTTAGGTGGTTGTTGATGAGGCTAATGCCAGTGATTGGCAAAAGTGGCGAAGTTGAGGGATGGGACGGTTTTGGAATAGATATTACTAAGCGGCATGAGGCGCAGGAGGCTCTTGTCGTTCAGAGTAGAAAAATCCGGGCTCTATACACCGTATCCTCAGCGATTAGGGGTTACCTGGATCCGGCTAATATTGCCTCGCGAGGTTTGGCTGCTCTTTGCGATGCGAGCGGCGCAGATGCTGGCGTTTGCTACATTTATGGGCCGAAGGCCAAGGATAAGCTCGGCTTAGTGGCCCATCATGGCTTTAGTGCTGAGTTTGTCGAAGATTTAGGCAAGGCTACTAATTTGCCAAGTCTATCGGGTTATGTTGCAAAACATAACCAGTCGGTTGTCGTTCCCGATATTCGAAGAGATCCTCGCGCTAGTGCCGTTTTAGCCGAGAAGGGCGGCATGAGTTCTGCTGTGTTGGTTCCTTTGTCCATCGAAGACGAGGCTTTGGGAGCTATTGGCTTATTTAGCAAAGAGGTTGCGAAATTCGATGGTGGCGATGTTATGTTGGTGACTGCGGCGGCAAGTCAGATAGGTTTGGCTGCTAGACAGGCAGACTTGTTTGCGGCCTATAGGCGACAGGCGAAAAAGTTGTCGGCCTTGTATCGCATGAGTCACGAACTATCGAAGAGCCTTTCCTTTGAGGAGATTTTTGCTCAAGCATTTTCTATCATTAAGGATGAACTAGGCTTAAAGAGGCTTTGGCTCGGTTTGCTAAATGATACTGGCACTCGCATCATCGGCCAATCGGCGCATGGTCCGGGTATAAAGAAGAAAATGGCAGCGATGAATATTGAGTTAGGCGCGCAGAATCATCCGCTTTCCAAGGTAATTAGAAATCGAGAGGCTGTAGTTATTGAAGATCCGAGCGAGATATTGCGAGAGTTCGGCGTAAAGCGCGTTTTTTCGCGTCTAGATATTCACTCGGTCGCTATGGTTCCAATGAGCTCCGGTGGGCAAGTCTTAGGGGTTTTGGCGGTTCAGCCGAGTCAAGCAGAAACGGTTCTGGACGAAGAGGCACTTACGCTTTTAACTAGCCTAGCGAATGAAATTGGAGCAGTCGTTTTGGCCAAGCGATTCGAAGAGCGCATGGCGGAGGGCGAGAAGATGCGAACTGCTGGGCTTTTGGCAGCAGGCATTGCGCATAACTTTAATAATATGCTTCAGGGCATATTGGGGCAGGCTTCACTGCTTGAAGTTCAGAGCGAATCTAGGGCTAAGGTGCGGCGGGCTGCAAGGCTAATAACAGAAGCTGGAAATCGTGGAGCGGTTTTAGTTAAGCAGCTAATGAGCTTTGCGCACCTTGAAAAAGCGAATCCAGAGGTTTGTGACGTAAATTATTTGGTAGAGCGCGAGGTTAAATCGCTATCAGACGAAGTGCAGAATGTTGCAAGAATTGAGCTCCGATTGGGAACGGATATTCCGAGAGCCTATTTTGACTCGAGTCAATTGCGGCGCATTATTAGCAATTTAATTCTAAATGCTAGGGATGCCACGCAGGCGCGTGGTGAGACGGAGGAGTTAGGCAAGATTGAGGTATCGACCGATCTGATTGTTGTTGACGAGCAGCATCCTCATAGTGGGGTGCAGAAGGGAAGCTATGTGAGAATCGATGTTAGAGACTACGGAGTAGGCATGGAGGAGGAGGTAAGAAAGCGCTGTTTTGAGCCATTTTTTACGACAAAAAATGTAGATCCAGCTTCTGGGCTTAGCATGTCGGGGGCAGGTTTGGGTTTGGCGGCCGCTTATACGCTTGCTACTAGAAATGGCGGAACTATCGTTGTGGATAGCAAACCCGGAGATGGCAGCTTTTTTACCTTATATGTTCCGGTTGCTAAGCGGCTAGTAGAAACCCTTAGCGAACGCATTGAAAAGAGGAACAACGATGAAAATATTGCCGATAATGTAGCCAGTGAAGTTTCGACAGAAGAGAGTAGCGCATCTGTTCAAAATGACAATTCGCGGTTGGCGAGTTGATAAGTGCTTATGACTTTAAAGGAATGACAAAGGAAGTGAGTATGCAGTTAAATAGCAGACGGCTCGCTGTAGCGCTCGATTATTGTGAAGGGTCTATACCGACTGTTTCGGCAGTTGGGCAGAATCGGGTTGCGAAAGACATTATGGCGATGGCGCGCCGCTATGGCGTGCCCACTGTTGAGAATGATGAGCTCGCTACACAGCTTAGTCGGGTAGGCTTGAGTAAGGAGATTCCCCAAGATCTATACGAGTCCGTTGCCAATTTGCTTTGCGAAATTGAGTCTTGGTAGAGTTCAGCCGAGTTTTTTAGTAACAATTTCGCGCCAGTTGACGTCGATAGCATCGATACGGCCCCATAATGGAACCCGATTGAGAAAACGAATGACCAAAGATCTATACCGTTTCCAAAAAGTAAGTTAAATATTTTACTTTTTGTAAATGCTATAAAATGAGCAAAACGCAATCCCGGCCTCTTTAAGGCACCTCGTAATTCGATCCGAGAGGAATGCTATCAATGCTGCCTCTTCTTCTCGGAGTGGAGAGAAAAATGAACGGTTACGTTAATCTTGACGTCTTATTAGTATAAAGTTATATCACTTAAGCTTGTTTTTTGATGCGCCCCTAAAATTTCGGCCCGATAGCCAAGTGGTAAGGCAGAGGTCTGCAAAACCTCCATTCCCCGGTTCAAATCCGGGTCGGGCCTCCATGATTCTCAGTCACG
>JADLFC010000126.1 GCA_020845775.1 Deltaproteobacteria bacterium | reverse complement strand
GGATTTTGCCTTCGGAGCCAGTAGCCGTTCTTCTAAAATGCTTCACGGCGGTATTCGCTATCTGGAGCAGAGAGATCTCTCCTTAGTTCGCGAAGCCTTGCAAGAAAGGGATTTACTCCTAAAAAATGCGCCGCACCTAACAAGGATGCGGGATTTTTTGTTTCCAGTTATACCAAAGCGCAGTAGGTCTGCATGGCAGATTAATCTTGGCTTATCTCTGTATTCATTGCTGGCTAAGAACTTTCATGCTCAGGCAAGTGTGGGGCCGCATAAAAAATCTCTTTTTCGACACGCTAGTTCCCCTTCATCTATCGAATCGCGCAAACTCGAATCTATGGGCCTCTGCTTCTCGAAACTTTTTACCTATTTCGATGGTCAAATGGATGATGCCCGAATTGTAATAGAGAACATAGTCGATGCAGGCGTTCTAGGAGCACTCACTATCAACTACGCCTGCATTGAGGAGCTGCGTTTAGCAAAAACCGTCAATGACAAATATTGGCAAGTTAAATGGAAATGCAATATCAGCAACGAATCTTTTGAGAGCAAGGCAAAGTTCGTTGTAAATGCAGCTGGCTCATGGGCTCCAGAACTGCATAACATCGCTTACCCGCAAGACAAAGAAGAATGGGGCAAGAAACTGCCCACGGTGATCTTTAGTCGCGGCAGTCATTTGCTTTTCTCTCAGCCTTGGCCAACCTCGGGAGTCATACTGCCTACCCCCACAAAGGGGCGATATTACTTCGTCTGGCCATACTATGCGCCAGGTGCTCAAGCTACCATGGTTGGAACTACGGAAATTCCGCTAACAAACAATGAAGAGAATTCGCTGTCCTCTCAACAAGAAGTAGAAGAACTTTTGGGGTATTTAAGGCGCGACTTACCCAATTCTCACTTAAACGAATCTACGCTATATCGCACATTTAGCGGTGTAAGAACTCTTGTCATACCGTCTCGCTCTCATAAGCGCGCTAACTTTTTTGCGAAGAACACTGGCACTAGCAATATATCCCGCACCCATGTGTGGATAGAACGGGACTCATATTTGTGCTTACTAGGGGGAAAGTTTACAAATGCACGTGCAACTGCCGAAGAGGCCTCGCAAAAAATACATATGCTTTTTGGCAAGAACAGAGATCGCACTTACGGCGAAGAGTCCACAAGGCACAGACCTCTTCCCGGTGCCAAAGACTGGAGTGAGCACGAAAAAAATAAGCTAATAGAGAAACTGGTCAGTGTTTTTACACAAAGGGCTAACTGCTTTTCGGACAGACAAAAAAGTGCGGCATTGCCCTCTATTCAACTCGAGGCTAACAATGCCGTTATGCGCTTTGGCATCAGAGCAAAGGCACTATTGGACGAAAAGTACAATATTGCTAAATTCGACCCAGTAATCTCAGACTTTGCATCCCCACTTTTGCAAGCCCAGATTCGCTATGCCATAATTCAAGAGCAGGCTGTAAAGATTGAGGATATTTTAAGGCGCAGGCTTAGCATAACATTATTACCAGCAGGCCAAGTTAGAGGTTTAGAGGAAGCAAAGCGGGAGCTTTTATCGCTAAGTTATCGAAATCACAAGGAAATCGATAAGGACATAAGTGATTACCAAAACAGCTGGATAGGGAAATGAAGTAATAATATGGATTTACGCGTCTTCTTATGATACAATGACTCGCGCTATTATAGCATTTACAAAAAGGATTTTTGTAAATGCTATAAACAGCAAGTGCGTAAGCACTTGCGAATAAACAACATATACCGTTTCCAAAAAGTAAAATATTTAACTTACTTTTTGGAAACGGTATATCAACTGAACAACTATTAATTGACTAACAAATTGCTTTTTAAAAGAACAATATACTTGATGAACCTAAAAGAAATCATTGCGCTGCGACATCTAATGGTCACCGCGAGTTTATGCTTTGGATACATCGCTCTTAGTCTGATAAGTCCGAGCTATGTGCTTGCGGGAGAGCTTTTTGGTCGCGCCAATTCCCCATCCTATTCACCTATTTCAAGTGCTGTGCCTGGCACTTTTCGTTATGACCGATACCGTTCATCTCGCTCTCGGACAAAGATTAGCACATCGGCTGCTAGAACTGTTAACCCTCTACGAGGCAGTGGCTATATTCTTAGAAACCCCTTTGAAGAGCGGCGCATTGCGCTTTTGCGGGAAGACTTGAAGTATCAAGTAAGATTGCAGCAGTGGGAAGCGAGAGTTGCTAAAATCGAGCGTAGAGAAGAAAGGAAGAGACTTGCCAAACAGGAGCGAAGCGAAACAGCCCGCGCTAATAGAATAATGCGGGCTCAAAGGCAAACTCGGGCAGAGCAAGAGGAGACTCTACAATCCAGACAAAAGACAGGCAGAGAGAGAATAATTTCCACTGACGCAGATTCGGATACTGGCAGAATAAATCTAAGAACATCGGAAAAGACTCCTCCAAAGAAACACAAAACGCTATGGGAAAGGCTTAAGGAAAAGCTTTTCGGCTAGAATATTTTTATGGACGCGTCTTGGGAAGTGCCGCGCGGGTAGATCAATAACACTGTTGAACTAGTTCGCTTAATGTGCTTACTAAGGGGGCATGAACTTTGCCGAACTTTATAGCACCCATAAAAGAATTCTTTCACTAGAATTCTTCCCCCCAAAACAAGAAGCTGCCTTAAGTGCCGCACTGGAATTAATTGCCGATCTAAAAACTTTAAACCCTGACTTCATGACCGTAACCTACGGAGCTGGTGGAGGGACTAGAACGCTTAGCGGTAAAATGCTTAGATTTATCGCCAATAACTTGCATGTGCCAGCAGTAGCTCACCTCACTTGCGTCTGCCACAGCATAGAGGAAATAAACAGCATACTAGATTCCTTAGAGAAAGATGGTATCAGGAACATTTTAGCACTTCGCGGAGATCTTCCTTTGGGCCAAGAAAATTTCAGCCAACATCCGTCTGGATTTTCTTGTGCGCGTGACCTAGTAAGACATATTGCAAAACGCGGTCGATTTCACATAGCGGTCGCCGGCTATCCAGAAATGCATCCAGAAGCCACTTCCGTTAAAGCCGACATAGAATATCTAAAATCAAAAATAGATGCTGGTGCGGAAATAATTATCACTCAGCTTTTCTTTGATTCATCCCTGTACTTTGATTTTCTCGCCAGAGCTGTCAGTGAGGGGATTAACGTTCCCATAGTCCCAGGACTAATGCCGATAGGAAATGTCTCGCAAATTAAGCGCTTTACTAATCTTTGCAAAGCATCGATGCCAGACTCCCTTATAGCAGCACTAAGTGCCATAGAAAACGACAAGGAAGCTGTAATAGAATTTGGAATAAATTTCGCAGAATCACTTGCCCGCAAACTCCTCGATGGAGGCGCCCCAGGAATACATTTATATACGCTAAACAACTCCAGACAAGCCCGGCCGCTAATAGAAAGACTTAGTGACTACTTTCAAAAAAAGTAAACCTCGCGTTGTCAGGCGTTTCGCCATCGACTTGCGTAATCCCCTCTCTAGCGTTGGCAGCCAAATGTTCAAGAATGAAATAGATAGCTTCCACCTCCTCGCGCTGCTTAATCATCTCGGCTAGTTCCATTGCTGTAAAAGACTTGTTGACGCACTTCTCTTCTCTAAGCCTAGCTAGCGACTCCTGCTGAAGTTTAATTACCCTTCCTGCCGCTAACTTCCCAGCTTCTACGCCCGGCTGATGATATGCATTGATGTCTACAAGTGAGGCATAGTAGCCAACGGCTCTTTCGTATAGCGATATAAGCGCGCCTAAACTTTTTGGCGACAAGTCTCTTATAGTGATAGTTATCGAGTCTCTGCCGTTTTCATACAACGCACTTCTAGTTCCAAACATAAAACCATTTAAATAGTCGCCAGCAGTTATATCGGGCTCAACGTGTAGAGCGCCACCAGCCCTTAAACTGCCGTCCCCTTCTTCTACGTCGCTTAACACCTGAATAAATGTTACAAAAAAATTATCAACTCCATCCCGCAACTGCTGAACATAGGCATGTTGATCCGTTGAGCCCTTATTGCCATAAACAGCA
Organism: Deltaproteobacteria bacterium; assembly: GCA_020845775.1. Classification (NCBI taxonomy): domain Bacteria; kingdom Pseudomonadati; phylum Myxococcota; class Myxococcia; species Deltaproteobacteria bacterium. The sequence continues at coordinate 13,007 of JADLFC010000126.1, read as the reverse complement.
ATACCTTGATTGACAACTTCTCCTCTTCGGTTCCTTTCCTTACCAAGCGACTCCATTACAAGCTGCTGCAAGTACTTACTCAACAAAACTAAGCGATCCTTGTATGGCAAAATCACCATGTCCCTAAGGCCCCTACCGCTCCCGGCAAAATACCACATGAGAGCTAGCATCATGGCCGGATTTTTGCGCACGTCTTCGACGCGCGTTACTTCGTCCATTGCAGCTCCACCCGCCAAGAAATCCTCTGTAGACACTCCTAACAACGCCGCTGGCAACATTCCAACCGCCGAAAAAACCGAAGTTCGGCCACCAATCCAATCCCACATAGGGAAACGCGCTATCCATGAATCCCGCTTTGCCAATTCATCAAGGATACTCCCCTCTCCAGTAATAGCTACGGCATGTTTCGAAAAGTTAAGCCCTTTCTGCTCAAAGTATCTCTTTACATGTAAATACCCATTGTGAGTTTCTGCAGTTTTACCCGACTTTGAAATAATTAACACCAGTGTCGATTCAAGTTCACTCTCCACTGCCTGCAAAATGCGCAAAATCCCGTCTGGATCGGTATTGTCCAAAAAATCCATATTGATAGGAGAACTCTTTTTCCTAAGGGCATCGCAAACTAACTGTGGCCCAAGAGCTGAACCTCCAATGCCAACTAGTAAAACGCGAGTAAATTTCTTCGCTGCCTTAGTCCCAGAAATAGCTCCAGCCCTAACGCCCTCCACAAATTTTTTAACCTGGCTGCTAACCTTTGCGATATCATCCCTCAACCTATCATTAGGCGCCAGAGTTGGATTGCGTAGCCAATAGTGACCAACCATGCGCTGCTCATCCTTGTTTGCAATGGCTCCGCCCTCAAGCGCCTTCATCTCATTAAACGCTCGGCTTGCCAGTTCAGCCATGTCGTCTAAGAAGCTCTCGCTAAAGCGCATTCTACTTACATCCAAAGCAATGCCGATATCACCAAAATACTGCCGATATTTACTATAACGAGTCCAGAGCGATATCTTATCTCTCACCTTAGCTATCTCCCATAATAAAGGTTGCCAATTCGCGCGGAGATTTTTAGTATCTCATAGCAATATGAAAAATGCAGACGGCATTTTATACTATTTACAAAAAGTAAAATAGTTAACTTACTTTTTGGAAACGGTATAGGGTGTGGTTTCCCGCCCAACCGTAGAGCATATAAAGCTTATAATAACTGCTCATATTTGGCAGTTAAGTATAGATAGATAACAAGAATAGAGACTATGCAAGTATTTACTTTGCGAATTTTCAATAGATTGTTCCCCTCAGCCGTATGTGAGTTTTTTCGTTTAGCGTTCCTATTGAGCGGCATGTTGGCATTAATTCTCCATTTTGGGAGGAATCCTGTATTGGCTGAAAATCTTTCAAAAACATTTTCAGCGGCACATAGGGATTTTTTTCACTTATACTCGCCACAGGAAACTGATTTTAAATTAGAGTACATGTACAACCCGGAAAATAAAGAGGACGGCGGGCCTGGCAAATACGATTTAAACAATGTTTACGCTTATCTCGAACTACCATTACTCATGTCCAAAGATTCCTTTCTGCGCGTCGCCATCGATTACGAAATGGGCATGTATGATTTTTCTCCTGTAAACGAAGCACCAACTTCAACGGCGAAAGATGTCTTGCACAAAGCTGCTTTTGGTTTTGGCATGGGCCATTTTTTCTCCGACAACTTGTTTCTAACCGCTATGGCAAAACCAGGACTATATTCCGATTTCGACAACGACGTCGAGATGGACGACATTCAGCTTCATGGGCAAGCTAGATTGGTATATAGAATCAATCCCGGAACTGAACTGTTAATAGGTGCTGACTCGAGCGAAACTTTTGAAGACGTATCACTTTTCCCATTAGTTGGTTTTCGAGCTATAAGCGAAGATGGGCAACTGCATTTAAGTCTAACCGCACCCATAGAAGCCCGAGTTGCGTGGTATTTTAATCCCCGAACTCAAATTTATGGACTTTTTAGCATTAGTGGTGCGCGCTACAACGCGGATTCCGGCCCCACAAATATAGAGCTCGATATTCAGACGCATAATCAAAAGCTTTCCACTGGAGCCATATATTGGATAGGAAATAATATTAGCCTTGGCCTAGAGGGAGGCTTTTTTATTGGCAATGAGTTTAAATTTAAAGCACTAAATGCTGGCCAGTTTAGTGGCGACATGGATCCATCGGCCTTTCTGGCCTTAAACTTCGGGCTTTCACTATAAAGATGATTAGATTGCAACTCCTGGCCGTTTTATTTCTGTTTTGCACAGAGAAGGCGAATGCGGATATTTTTAGACAAATAGAAAGCGAATTAATAGAAGCGGCCGTCATGGAGGCAGATGCAGTGCTAGAAGTTCAGCAGATCTCTCTCCAGCGAGGAAAAGTAATAGACGTTATCTACGGGTACCACTCAGCTGCGCAAGGACTAACCATTGGATCCGAGCTAGAAATTTACGACTTGCCGGACTTTAAAGTTCCACTATTTAGCAGCGATAAGCAAACAGCTACGATGCTCGTTCCATTTAGAGGCGGAACTTACGTAAATCCTGACCCCAGAGGAATATTTTTTTTACAAAGGAACCTAGAAAGCGCCTTAGAGCATTACGGCAAACTAAGCTGGCTACGATCTCTAAAAACCTTAGACTCTCTAAGCACTGAAGTCTACCGACCGCGAATAGTCCTGGGAGAAAATGCTTATAGCTGGTGGTCATCTCATAGCGACACCGCCAATTACGACATATTAAAATCCGGCAAACTTGACTGGAAGACCATGGCGCTAGTCGAGGATTTGAGGCGAGGAGAGAGTTTATTGGATTCAAAGCTAGAAACCTCTAAGTATAAAACTAGAAAATATTCCGTTAGCAAAGATATTGCCACTTGGAAGCTATTCTTAGAGCGAATCAAACAAGCCGTAAGCGTTAAGAATAGGTTTGATTCGGCAGAAACAGAGTTAGACAACGAAAAGCTCATTGAGTTTTACTTGTCTCAAATAAGAGAAGAAAGAATATATGCAAATTATGCCCTAGAACGCTTAGCGAAACTAAACAATAAAAACTCCGCAAAGCTTCTCATGGAAATGCTACCCTCACTTAGCTACTATGCAGATGATGCTTTGGAAGTCATAAGCTCTATAGAGCTTGGAAACCGTCGCCATAAATCCTTGGGGAAATTTGTTGCTCTTATAGATTCAATTGAGAAGAGTGAAAATTCTTGCAAAGAAAGTTTTAAGGGAAATCAACTCGATAAACAGTTATCTGAGTTAGTAAGTGCACCGGCGCTACGACTTATTCCGTTTAAGGATTTTGTCCCGCTAATATTTAAGCTGTACGAGTGGGAGCTTCAATGCTTCATGGACGAAAACTCGATTACGCGGGAATCGATTAAGCCAGTGGGACGAGCTGAAGTAAACTACGAGGAATTTCTTAAAAAACCAGAAAATAGCGGCCTAACGTTAGACGAAGTTGGCCTTTTAGGAGCTACGCCCTACTCAAAAATCGATGATATAAAAAACCGTCAGCGGCCACTGCTCAATTTTTCCCCGCGATACACTAGAGCTGCCATTGATAACTTTAGTTCTCACCCAAGTTCCCTAAAGAGCCTATTGGAAAACTGCGCGGCTGGCCTAAATAATTACGATGCAATAGTTTTTAGCGATCTCTCGTTACCGCAGCATCGCGTTTGGAAGTGGTCATGCGAATTGCTATCTAAATTTAACTGGCCAGATGAGTCTTGCAAATTAAGAGACAGTCGCCTAATACTCAACTTGGCAACCTATCGGGACACACTGGCAAAGATTATTATTTTAGCAGTACAAAACGGCGATATCGACTTAATGAATTTCGCCCTAGACTTACTCACCGCAAAAACGCCAAAGGAAAATGCCATTACCGTTGGCAATGCCATCCGCGAAACAAGCGCACTTGCTGACTCCCCTACCAGAATAGCCTTTTTATCCAAAGTAAAGCACCTACCATATCTCTCCATAGCGAAAACCTTGGCCATGGAATACCCACAGGCGACGCAGGCGCATAAAAAGGAACTAAACGAGATATTAACTGCCATTACCGGCATTCAGGTAGATATGCTAATCGACACTACATCTACAAAAACAAAATTAGCTAACCCGTGGTTGAGATATTTAAAACGCTTTGACGAATACGGCACGGTTGAACTTAACTTGTTAGCCAAAGAGGATATAGAAAAGCTGCGAGCAGGAGAGTCTTGTAATCAGCTCACCCTTGGTTGGAACCAGCACTGGAAAGCGATTGCAAAGAACTCACCTTTTTTAGAACTTCAACAACAGCCGCCTCTGTAAACACAGTTGGAAGAATTATAGGCTTGTCAACCGAATTTCCTGGAATCACGACGTAATATGGGACTCCCTTCCCACCAAAAGAGTTAAGAGCTTGAGTAATCACTTTATCGCCCGACGTCCAATCGGCCAACAAGGTTACAAATTTGCCATTCTTTAGCTCCCTAGCTACCGATTCCGTCTCGAGAAAGAAGCGCTTGTTAACTTTGCAGGTAATGCACCAGTCCGCTGTAAAATTAATAAATACTGGTGCTCCACTTGCCTTAGCTTCCTCAAGACGCTCAAGCGAAAATACCTCCCAGCTTATTTTGTCTACAGGAACAGGACGAGCAATCGACGTCATCCTTTTTTCGCCAATATTAGGCCAAATATTGTAAAAAACAAAAAAGAACGCCACATAAATTGCCGTTATAAAAACATCTTTAACAACCTTGCTAAAACTTGCCTCGTGTACCCAATGAGTTAGCCACACACAAAAATAAAACAGCGCCGCTAACACAACAGCCCAAATAGTACCATCTTCTGTTAGCCTATCGAGCACAAAGAGAAGCCAAATTGCCGTTCCGAGCAATGAAAAACCCATAAGCTGCCTAAACCTATTCATCCAAGGCCCGGGTTTAGGCAAGAATTTAAGCGCTATGGGAAAGGCACAGCATAGAACATAAGGCAGTGATAGACCTAAACCAATTGAGAGAAAAATGATTATCGTAGAAAGCGAGGACTGCACAAAAGCAAACGCCAGAGCCGTCCCTAAAAATGGTGCAGTACATGGAGTCGCTAGCGCAGTGGCAAGAATGCCATCCATAAAGTGCTGTGCGAGCGATGGAGTAAGTCGTGACGTAAAGCGATGCGCCTCCTGCATGTAGGGCAAGCGAAAAGTATAAATATCAAAAAAACCTAGACTTAAGACAAATACGACCAGCATTAAAATAAACACGAACACAGGCTCCTGAAATTGGAACCCCCAGCCGATCTCGCGGCCGACCCCCCTCAGAATGTTTACCGCAATGGCGAGCACTAAAAAGGAAAACAGTATGCCGGCAGAAAATGCCCATGCAGAAAGCTGTCTCTGCAACCTAGACGCGTGAGCCTGTTTGATAAAGCCAAGCACCTTAATGCTAATTATGGGCAAAACACAGGGCATAAAATTCAGCAATAATCCAGCAACAAATGCACAAATTATCGCTCGAACTAATCCTGTCCATGAATAAGAATCTGCTATAGACCTATCCACTGAGCTTGCATTTGCTACTATAACATTTGTGTCAGTGCGACCATGTTCAAACAAATCAAAATAGCTAGAAGGCTCGAGAGGCAAAACTGATGAAAATTTAAGCCTTGTTTTTAAAGTCGCACTCCCGGGAATACATATATCTTTGCAAGCTAACCAACTAACCTCTGCTCCAATCTCAATTAGCTCATCCTCGGACGGTATCTCTTCAACTGGATACAAATTGGACTGCAACAAAACGCTGTTAAAATACCCGCGCGTTCTCAAATTGCCTTTCTCTGTAATATCTACCGGAACTGGCCATTTGAGTTCGCCCGCCGTCCAGCCATCCGGCAATTTCCACCGAACGCGCGTTGGCATGCCAGCATCCCCGCTGTTAAACCAGTAAATATGCCAACCCTTAGCAATCTCGAACAATACGCCTATGCGTGCAGATGGCAGCGAATCTTTTCCACCTGGCTGAACGCTCTCTCTATCACTAATCAGCGATGCCGTTACAACTTCTTCTCCTGCAAACGCATTGCGATCGCGTTGCACCGATAGCGAAATAAAGAAAACTCCTAAGAATAGACTTGTTAAAGCAATATTTTTCATTTCGCCTTATCTTACCGAGCATTGTGCGCATCGGCCAGCAGGTTCTCCCTATTTGGCAAAAAGTCTGCGGAAATATTGACATTTTGTCCACATATATATTTTGCTGCATCTTCTGTCGCTGCATAGGAAGTAGACATTCCAAAACCACCAAAAGCTGCCAGCCAAAAAAGCCCTGGAGAAAGCGAATCTTCCCCCCAAATCGGAAGAAGATCAGCGGTATACATTCTAAAACAATGCCAATACCGACTTAATCTCAAATTGTCGGCAATTGAGCCCAGTGAGGCGATAAGTTTTCGGGAAAGCTTCTCCGCTATACCTTGAGTGGGACAAAATAAACGTGGGCAAACAGCCGTCTTGTCGCATATAGAAACCAAGCGCGAGTTTTCGTCCCATCGCCTTAAATACCACTCGGAAACCTCATCCCAATAATAACCCACCTTTGGGACAGGCATATAACCCCTTTCCCAACCCTCGACCACAAACAAGTGCCTAGCATACGGACGAGCCATAACACAATTATCCGCCTGTGGAAAAAGAAAGTCATGTGCCCAGGCACCAGCGGCGTTTACAATCCATGGTGCCGAAAACTTTCGTCCATCGTTAGCTACGACACTCCAAACCGACTTTTCTTTTTCGATCGCCTTGACACTATGATTAAAAAGATACCGCGCGTATTCCCTATCCGTAAGCTTATACAGAGCGTCCACATAAAGGCTCGGATCTATCAACCCATCAGAAACAGTGCGAACCGCTGGAACCAACTTAGAAACACCCTGAGAAGTTTGGCTTAGTGTTTCTGTCTCGAAAAGCCACTCGTGATGGCCTGGAGCTACGCGCCCCACGATCATAGAGCCAGCTTGGTTAAAAATTCTCGACTTCACTACATCTGGCCACTCGGCTACAGATCTATGTGCCCATGCTGTTAGCTGGGGATGGCGGTATAACTGCCGAATCATTCCAGCATTCTTGCCCGACGCATGATAGGCATAAGACGGTTCCCGTTCTAATACTAAACTTTTACGTTTTCGCGCCGCTAGATGATACGCCAAGCTAACGCCTAATGCGCCAGCCCCTATGATGATTACATCGCTATCCATAAGCTCATGCCGTTTCGTTACCAAGTTGCGAATTTTCAACGCAATCGAGGAATGGCTCCAAAGAATGCGATAGCCGAGCTATATATAGGTGAAACGTTGCCGACAAGGCAGCTAACAACCAAAGCGGTGGGTAGTATAAAACCGAAATAAAAGCACCCGCTGACAACACACCTATCCAACCCGCATTAAGCGCACTAAGCATCTCGCCTGCTTCAGCAATATACCTCATGGTTTCTCCACAAGAACGCTCTAATTTTTTCCTTATTTCCATAGACAAGTCGTTAGGCGAAGGCTCGAATTCAAGCCTTACCTCTTCCTTTCCGCCAGGGACTACACCTACATCTCGATATTTCTTAGCAAGATAATAACCAACAGAGTTCAGGCGCTTAAAATAGTTATTCAACTTGAGCTGATTTCTGCTATTGCCACGAAAACTGACCCAAACAATACTTGCAAAAAGAATAACTCCCAGTACTCCCAAGTCAAGCAATAGTTCCATATAGAGAGAGTGCATTGCCCTTCCGGCAAAACTTCGGCCTTCCTCCGTCCTTGCGTGCGCCAACTCGTAATGCCCGATTACCCATCGCGCATTACCCATACCGACTCCGGCAAGCGTATTTTTTGGATCGGACCACGCTTTAACGGCTAACTTCCACGTGTCCATTCTAGCCTTAGCAGTTCCTCCGCCTGTGTCCTTAATAGTTGACATTTCTTTCCAATAGCTCTGAGGGACAAAGCAATAAGCAGAAACCGCCACTATTGCAACTAAGCACAAAATAGTTAGCTTCCTTCTGGATCGATAGAACAAATAAAACGCCACTGCGACTAGGCCGACAAAGCCACCTCTAGACTCAGTTACTACTATGCCACCTAAAATAAGCAGTATACTAACTACCATCGCCGCCTTAAACAAATAAGACCGCCTAGAATATAGTAGGAATACGGGTACGGGAAGAAAAACCACCAACGCTAAACACAAGTCATTTTCGTCTTTCAAAAACGATCCAGGCCCAGTCCCAACATGAGTCATGCCATATATCGAGAGATAAACTGCGATAAATACAATTAAGAGTGCCATAGTTCTTAAATGCCTCCCGTATGACAAGAACGCTATCATGGGGAAGAAGAAACAAATGAACTGCTGTGCAATATCTCGCCACGTATGAAAGGCCCAATGATTATTAGTGGCAAAAGGAACCCATAGTGCTCCGAACACTACAAAAGCAAACATTAGCTTCATATGCCGTGTCCAATTTTGAGTTACCTGAGTGAGCCAAAATGGCAGTGGAATCAAACTTAAAATCAAGGGCATAAAAAGCACACCTAACATAGGGATACTGTGCTGCGGTCGAACCAACAAAACAAGCAAATTAATTAGTATTATTTTGCGCACCAGACGCCACTCATCCGGCCCATAAAGGCAGCTAGCAACACTTCTACTAAGGATCTCAGGCGAAACCTGCTGTTTCTGCAAAGTACTAGTATCGGCTCTTATCATGCGGTAGACTATAGCATGTTTTCCTCACCGTTTCCTAATACATTTGGCTTTGTGGTTTTAGCTGAACATGCTGAGCGAACAGCTGAGTTGCAGGCAAACAAAGAGCCACAAGCGAGTGCTGTCTTAAACAACAGTCGACAGAAGGAGTTTCTGCTCGGTCGCGACGCTGCCAGTCTAGCCCTTCGGCAAATAGGTCTTGTGGACGTGCCACATATTGCTCGAGGCGACAAGGCACAGCCTATTTGGCCACAAGGCGTTGTTGGCTCTATTACTCATTCAAACCACTGGGCCATTGCAGCCGTAGCTACGACAGATAGAGCCTGCACTATAGGCATAGATCTCGAACAACTAAACCGAAAGCCCATATCCCAGATCTCTAAACGCATTTGCACAGCAAGTGAAAGTGCATGGCTAGATACATATAGCGACACCTTTACCAGAACGCGGATGTCAATATCCTTATTCTCTGCCAAAGAAAGCATCTATAAAGCCCTGCATCCTCTCTGCAAATGCCACATTGGCTTTAAGGATGTAGAACTATTTTGGGACGATGCTTCCCAACAGTTTCGCGCTACTTTACTAACTAGCTTAAGTGAAGATTTAAAAAAACACTCCACTTGCGATATAGGAGTACTGCAAAATAGCGACTTTGTATTTACTTACATCTTCGTTAAAAGCTTACCCTTACTCCGCCATAAGCACTAATGCCGGGGCTGTTAAAACCCAATATCTCTTCGTAATCCTCGTCTAAGAGATTCTCGACTCTAGCAAAAATCTCCCAATTGCCCAACACTCTTACAGAACTCCTAAAATGTACCAACATATAGTCATCAGCTCGAACAGTTGAGAAAGTAATCGGATCTATATCTGCGCGCTCGCCAACATAAGTAAAGCCCAAACCCGTTTGCATTCTGCGATCAAAAAACGCCACATCTAAATCTGCTCCCAAACTGTGATTTGGGCGCCTTAGAAGTCGCGACCCATCGGAAATTCCAAAACTAGCGGCATGCCTTGCCTCCGTGTCCGTGTATGTATAGTGCAAGCGACCTCTCAAGTTTTCTAACAAATCGAGCCTTAGAAATGTTTCAACTCCGTTTGTCGCTACCCGCTCTACGTTAATACTTGTGAAATTTGGATCGACGAACACCGACACTATGGCATTGTCTATGTCATTGTAAAAGTAGGTGGCACCTACCGATATCAGCTCCGGCAGTATCTCCTGTTCGACGCCAACATCAAATCCTACAGACTCCTCAGGCTGTAGATTTGGATTATTTGAGTCAAAGGACGAATCGAACAATTCATTCAGCGATGGCGCTTTAAAACCGCTGCCCACACTGCCTCGCAGCAAGGTATTTGTGTTTTGAAATTCGTAACTGCCCGTTAAGCGATACGTAGCTTGTGTTCCAAATTGCTCGTGCTCATCTAGGCGAAATCCTATCGCAGCGTTAAACTGCTCGCCATATTTCACTAGATCCTGAATATACAACGCTACATTGTGCACATCCGGCTCGATTGACGGAAACTCCGACACTTCGCTCCTAGAATCCTGATACTCAAAATCAGTCCCAACAACTAAAGAATGGTTCTCGTGAAGAAAGAGACTATGCTGCCAATCGACGCCAAAAATCCGTCCTCTAAACTCCGATGGGAGCGAAAAACCCAAGCCTTCATTGTCTCGCTCGATTGCGTGCACTGATAGATTTAGCTGTTGCTGCCACAGACCGTCAAATAGCGTGAGTTGTGGCTGCGCTCTTGCTATTAGCTGATTGACATCGCTGTTAGACAAACTAACATCATCTCCAACATCGAACTCGCTATATGCCTTTATGTAGCGCAATACAAAATCTAAGTTAAGAGACTCGTTCACTCGAGTCCCTAACCTTCCGCTAAAAGCCGTATTGCGATACGAATCATCTTCGGCATCATCTGTTCGAGACGAAAAGCCAGCACTATCGACACGCGACAAGCTTGCGGAGTAATAAAAGGCGTCTTTTCCGCCACTGAGATTTGCCTCTTCGCTAAATGTATTAAAAGAACCTCCCTCAGCCGACAGAACAGCCGTAGGATCGCCAGAACCCTTTTTAGTGATAATATTTATGACTCCGCCTATTGCTTCCGAACCATACACAGTGCTCTGTGGCCCTCGCACTATTTCGATTCTTTCTACATCGCTAGTCGATAGGTGATTAAGCACTGCCGTCGAGGACGGCGAGGACGGATCGTGAACCTGAACTCCATCCACCATGAGCAACGCATGGTCCGAGTCTGTGCCTCTAATAAAAATTGACGTTTCGCTGCCCAATCCGCCAGAACGCCTAATCTCAACACCTGGCACTGCCCTTAAAGCATCTAAGACGAAGTGATATTGCTTTTCCCTAAGTTCCTCGCCGGTAATAACAGAAACAGAACTTCCAATGTCTTTTACCTCACTTTCTACACGCGTAGCAGTTATTACCAACGTTACCTTTTCAGGCTCCTTGCTAGTCGCCTTATCGCTTGTGTCACTTAAAACATCCTCGCCAAAAGCGGCTGGTGCAACTAGGCTACAAACGAAAAGACATAGTAGTAATAGTAATTTTTGAATCATGACATTATTCTCCCCATCCCGATCCGCGCGGGAACTTGTGCGTTAAACGGTGGAGCATTTTTCGCCTAGACGAGATCCAGAGGAGTAGTGCGACGTAAAAAAGATAAATCGCTAAAACAGCCCGTGGAAGTTCTTTACGCGAGAACGGCTCCGTGGTGGCTAATTAGGCAGGTCTTCCGGCTTGGGGCGTTAAAAATCTATACACCTTCCCATTTAAACTCATTGCAAGCTCAAACAGTGGCGTAACGCTAGATTCTCTGTCGCAAACATCTACGACAAACCCTTCACGGCGGCGCGTCCGCGGTGGAATATCACCACACTTCCCTTCTCGCTCGATGTAATCTCAACACTAGAAACCCCGAGCACCCTAAAAGCTAAGGCCAGTTTAGTAACACTTTTTTCATTCTTTAGGCAAACAAAAAAGTAACTATATGATGTGCCCCAAACTGTCCAAAGAATGGGATCCACGTCAATATACGAAAGGCGAGATTTCACTAACGCATACTGCACTGACTTCCATGACAGTCGCGGGCAGTACGAACTACTTAAGCGACAGCGGTCAATCAGTCAGTCCGAAGGTTTCGTTCCTAGCGGAATATCAGTCGGTAATCCCCATTGTTGAACTATGACAGTTCCGGTTCGCGAACTTTGGTATATGAAAAACCCTACTATCGGTCGCCAAACTGCTAGATCGAATATACCGTCCCCATCGAAATCTCCACCAAGAGGACGATCTCCGGGCAGTCCAAATTGATAGACTGTCCCCCAAGTGCAATCAAAATTATTATCTGAAGAACAGATATACCAGTTACCATTACTCGGCCTCCAAACCACTAGATCGCTCTTACTATCACCTGTATAATCTCCCGCTATTGGATAATCACCGGGCAACCCCCATTGCTTCCACAGCACATCAGATAATGACGATCGTCTAATGGCCCACATGCCAAGCTCTGGTCGCCAAATTGCCATATCATCAATCGCATCCCCGTCATAATCGAAGCCACCATTCTGGGGGCAATTACTCACACATCCATCTTGAAAAAAAGAAGTGATCATGGAGCTACCAACGATTTCCATAAACTCATCTAAGTGCAGTCCTATATTCGACTGCACGGCACCATTTAACCATCCAGCTACAGCAAGACCATCACCAAAAGGGCTATAGTTCGATCTACTGCCATTTAGATTAAATTCAAGTGACAAAGCGCTTACTCGCACTGGAGAGCCGGCGCTACCTCCTATTACCTCTCCACCATCAACATATGTTTCCACTTCCCAGTGATTAGCAGCCGTGTGAAAGAAGTAAAATCTAATATTATGATAGGAACCTATAGAATCAATAATACCAACAGATGTTTCGAATTGCGCTGCGCTGGACAGTACCGAAAAAGATAATCCAGATGAGCTAGGTGGGTAAGAGAAACTCGAGGAACTATCCAGGGTCCCAGAAATGTCGATCCGGCGCGTCTCTCTCGCGTGCGAAATAGGAACAAACACGAAATTTACACAAAACACAACTATGAGAATTACAAAAACTCGCATACAATCCCTCTTCTGCATTAAGGTCATTCTATTTTGCAAGTATAACACTCTGAATCTTTTGTAACAGCAAATGGCCACATATTGCGCTATTCAATTAATTATGATGC
>JADLFC010000125.1 GCA_020845775.1 Deltaproteobacteria bacterium | reverse complement strand
CTAAGGGTAGAGGTTACGAGACTAATTCGAGTTATTACTTTGCTCTTGGCCTTGGGATTGAGTGTCTGCCTACGCGATTTCGCGTTGTTAATGAGCACGGCCTGCGCTTTATAGAATATCGCGAAGGTCGCGATGCCTGGCATCGCGACGACTAGCGATGTAGTTACATTATTGGTATCTGCTCAATAACCTGGGGTAAAACCAAAGTGGAGAAGATGCGTGTTTTTTTGATCGCCCCTAAATATTCGGCTGTCTCTCAATTACAAATTTGCTTATTGCGTTGATGAACTCCTCTTCCTTGATTGGCTTAGAAACGTAAGCGTCCATGCCAGCCTGATAACACTCGTCATCGGCACCGTCTATTGCGTTAGCCGTCATGGCGAGTATTGGAATGCGACTAGGAGTTGTGCCTTCACCAGCACGACTCTGCTCAATCTCGCGGATTAGTTTCGTGGCTGTGAGACCATCCATTACTGGCATTTGGCAATCCATTAAAATTATATCTAACTTCTCGCTCTTAAATAGCTCTACTGCTTCTTCGCCATTAACCGCGATAGTGACGGCCTGACCCCATCTTTCCAGTCTGAATTTCGCAATTTGCTGACCCATCTCGTTGTCGTCAACGACTAGGATTCTACACCGTCTTAGGGCGGGCTTGGAAAGCTCGCTCTCGTCTCCGTTACTGGCATTAGTCTCGTTGGGCCTTGCCGCGTCTTCGTCGACTCTTCCCGACGAGATAGTGAAATGAAAGGTAGTTCCTTCGTTAACTACGCTTTCAACCCAAATATCGCCTCCTAGCAATTTTGCTAATTGCGCGGCAATGGTAAGCCCTAGCCCGGTGCCGCCGTATTGGCGCGTTGTAGAGTTGTCGGCCTGGCTAAAAGACTCGAAAATGGTTTGTTGCTTTTCCTTTTGAATACCAATGCCGTTATCTACAACGGAAATTTGTATTTTAGGCTCTGATTTCAACGCACCGTCGCCCGCTTTAGAATCGGCTTTTGCCACTCGGACATTAATAACGCCGCCTTGCTTCTTAGTGAACTTCGCAGCGTTGCCGATAAGATTTGTTAATATTTGGGTTAAGCGAACGCTATCGCTCATTATGTATGTAGGAACATCGTCGTCGATATGTAGTGAGAAACGGATGTCCTTTTTTTCGGCGTTTGTCCTTAGTGGTGCTATAGCCTCTTCCAAGAAAGTTCGGATGTCTAGTTTAACCAAATCTACATTCATTTTTCCGGCCTCAATTTTGGAAAAATCCAAAATGTCATTAATGACCGTGCTGAGCACTTTAGCCGAGATTTCAACCATTTTTAGGCATTTAACCACACACGCCGGCGGATTGGCCGCATACGCCATGTCTACAGACCCAATCACGTTGTTTATAGGAGTGCGAATCTCATGGCTCATATTGGCTAGGAACGCCGATTTTGCTTTATTGGCCGCCTCTGCAGACTCTTTTGCCGCGCGAAGTTCTCCATCGCGGTCGCGAATGGCATCAAGCATGTAGTTAAAAGTTCTGCTTAATGCACTGATCTCATCATTCCCAGGATTATCGATCCGTACACTGTAGTCATGGTTTATCGAAATTGCATCAGCTGTTTTGGTTAAATCTATTATAGGCTTTGATATTAGCCGTTGAAGTAAGGATGACAATATGAGCGCTAGGGCAAAAGATAAAAATGCCACTGCAGCGACGCTTTTAGCAAACTGTGATATTTGAGAATCTAAAGCGCTTAAATCGGACTCAATAAAAAGCGCGCCTATATGGTTCTGTTCATGGGATATCGGCTGCAAGATGCTGCATGTGTAATCTGAGCAGGTCATGCCAATTTGTAGCGAGCTATATGCAGGAAACTCTGCTGCCACATCGCTTCGGTAGTAGATCGCATGTTGATCGCCCTCTGCGGTAAACACGACCGCCCGGGTGATGTACGTCTTGGCCCTTATAGCTTGAAGTAATCTTTCCCCTGTCTCCTTGTCCTTAAACAAAAGAGTCGGTGAGGTGGTGTTTGAGATAAGCTCAAATGTAGACTGTAGCTCGTTCCTTAGAAATTCTCGAAAATGCTGTGCTGTAAAGAACGTTGAGACTAGAAAGTTAAGTAACAGTGCGCCACCTGTAGTCACGAGAACTAGGCAGTGCAGCTTGTGTCTTATTTTTAGCTTGAAGAATTTGCGCATGTTGTTTCCCACCCCAAGGAAATTGTCACAATAACTAATTGGCAAATCGTCCCAATCCTGAAAAAACTAAATCAAATCTACAGGAATCCCCGTCATTCCCGCGGCGGCGGCGTTGAAATGCCAAACTCCAGGCAATTAGCCCAATCGCGAACTCAATAGCTAGTAGGGATAGAGTCTAAGTTTTGGTCTAGTGCGAGCTAAATAGTCGCGATAAACATTAGTGTGTTTTGTTGAACAAATACCGATTGGAGCTACATCGAAAGATCCGTCTTAAAAGAACATCGGAGATATTGCCATGAATAGACTAGGAAAATACCTTTTCTCGACTCTAATTGTGGTTCACCTATGTAGTGATTATAACCCAGCCCTATCCCAGACCAACAGCGCAGACGATCTCTTAAGCATGGATGTTAAGGAGTTTTTTAACATGTACGAGGAGGTGTTTTCTGCTGCGAAGAAGAAGCAACAGTTACGCGATGCTGCATCGGCCGTATATGTCCTTAACCAGGAAGACATTAGGCGATCTGGAGCAACTTCGTTGCCCGATTTACTTAGACTAGTTCCAGGCGTGCAGGTAGCAAGAATAAGTGCTCACAATTGGGCAATTTCCGTCCGAGGTATGAACGAGGTTTTCGGCAACAAACTATTGGTGCTACTCGATAATGTGCCGATTGTGACCCCCCTTTTTAACGGGGTTTTCTGGGAAGCCCTCAACTTTCCCCTAGATACGATAGAGCGAATAGAGGTAGTGCGTGGACCTGGAGCTGCTGTTTGGGGTTCTCGGGCTGTTAATGGCGTAATAAATATAATTACCAAATCGGCAGACTCGCCTCGCAAGCCTACTACTGTAGTAGGAGGTGGAAATGAACATCAGTTATCTGCCTATGTTGCAGATGGTTTTCGTACGGGCGATCGGTCAGGGATAAATATGCACCTGAAGTACGACCTACACGACAACAGTCGTAGCACAAATGGCGGGCCGTTGAACGATAAATGGAACATTGTCTCCCTTGGCATGCGAGGAGATTTTGAATTGGATGCTGACGATTCCTTGCTTGTGACTAATTATTCCTATTATAGGGAAGAAGATTTTGAGGGAGAGTTTCCATTATTGACCGCTCCCTTCGCCGAAGAACGAAAGGCCAGTAGACAGCATTTTGGCTCATTTTTGTCAGGTCTTTGGTCACATAGATTAAATCAGAACTCGGATTTTGCCGTAGAATGGAATCACCTGATAGAAGATCGCCAAGATTTTAGTTTGGACTATTTATTGTACAATACCGACGTTGATGTGCGCTATCGTTTTAAGCCCTTTGAGAGTCACGATTTCTCTCTCGGGAGCAGTTTTGACTTTTATGCTGACAATACAGATGGCTCATTTTTTCTCGATTTCGAGCCCGAAAGTAGGACATTGACATTTTACAGGGCGTTCTTTCATGATGAAATAGCGGTACGTGAAGATTTACTTTTTACCATTGGTTCTCGCTTTGAGCATAATGAACAAGTGGGCTTTAGCGCTCTCCCGACTGCGCGATTGCTATGGCACGCTAGCGAAAAAACATCATTATGGACCGCTGCTTCCTACACTGTGGGAACCGCTTCTCGCGTTAATGACGATGTGCGAATACCCTTTATGGTCTTTGAGGAGGAGGCAAGTGGTCTCCCAGCAGTTCTTCAAGTAACAGGTAGCCGAGATTCCGAATCGGAACGACTTACCGCCTACGAAATAGGAATGAGAACACAACCTTTTGAGAGTATCTTTATTGATACTACCGGTTTTTATTTTCGATACAATAACATGACTAGCCGTGAGCTCGGGGAGCCTGTTGGTGTTTTTGATGATCCCTTTTTTCCCCCGCATATCGTTGTGCCTGTAACTTACGATAATAACTTTAAGGTGGATTCATTTGGTGCTGAATTAGCTACGGATTGGCAAATCAATGATCTCGTTAGGTTCGGAGCCGAATATGCGCTCTTTTACGTCTTTGCCCACAGTGACTCTAGCTCTGATATAGCGGCGGAGGCTTTTTTTGAAGACCATCCTCGGCATGCAGTTTCCGCTCATATCCATTTTGACCCCATAACGGATATCGAGCTCGATGGCATATTTAGATTTGTAGATGCGCTTAGCGAGACCAATATAGATGGATACGCTGAGTTAGACCTGCGCGGAAGCTGGAAACCAACCGATGAGTGGGAAGTGTCACTAATAGGACGAAATCTCATAGAGGCTTCTCATCCAGAATTTCGGGAGGAAACATTTAAGCCACCGCTTAGCGAAGTTGAGAGAAGCGTTTTTCTGCAGATAGCGCGTACGTTTTACTAAAGGTTCGTATAGGGATAGCGTTATTTTTGGGCAATCATTGTGGGCCGATTAATCATTACTAGCAGGCATTGCCTTCTCTTTTTTCTAGGTGTTTTTTTTGCCGTGGGTTTTGGCTCACATGCCTACTCTGACTCTACAGGGTCAAGTCAAAGTGTCGAGGAATTTTTGGTGGCTGCGCACTACTATATACTTTCTTATACCTCATGGCCCAAAGCGAATGGGGATGCGGAAATTGACGTATGTATCCCCGAGGCGCACGCTTTGTATGAAAACCTAAGAGTCTTTATGTCCGGGAAAACTTGCAAGCAGCGCATCATAAAGGTGTGGCCACTTTTAAGCGGCGCTGTTCCTGACAAGCACTGCGATGCCCTGATCCTTGGCGAAGAAGAGGCAGATAATCG
>JADLFC010000124.1 GCA_020845775.1 Deltaproteobacteria bacterium | reverse complement strand
GTTGTCTGGTTTATTGGCAAGAGTAAGCTCGTCAGTCAACGTCACCTAAGCTTGATGTGTGCCCTTTTTCGATTAATTTTGAGCGCATATTTGCCCATAAGTGTCTATAACGTTGGTTACTTTTTAATAGTTTTGTTAGCTAGCTAATAAAACTATTAAAAAGTAACCAATGCTAACCATGCCATTAAAAGTAAAGAAGGCGCGATTAATTTTGCTTAGGTCGTGGCTACTTACTAAAAAATGTTGGCCGAGGAGAAAGGCGATGAGGGGAGATAAGCCGTAGTAGTAGGCGTTTGCAAGTTGCATGTTAAATCCCACTAATATTAGCCCTATAGAAGCGACCAGGTGGAGAAGTGTTGAGATTAATAAAGACTTTTTTATTCCGTATCTTGCCGGCACAGAGTGCAGTAAGAGTTTGCGATCGACGTCTATATCCTGACATGAATACAGTATATCAAAGCCAGCTACCCATGATGTAACAGTTGCCATTAGCAATAACGGGGTAACAGATATTTCGGGGCGAAGTGTCCACCAGGCACCCCCAGGTGCAAGTGCTAGAGCAATGCCAAGCACTAGGTGCGAATAGTGCGTAAATCGCTTAGTAAAGCTATAGCCAAATAGAATGAGCAATAAGAACGGCGCGAGCTTTAAACAGTGGGGCCCCAACAAGGCAGCGCATAGCAGGAATAAGGCAGATGTGAGTAACACAAAAATGGAAACAGAGGTTTTTGTAAGTGAGCCAGTCGGCAGATTGCGATTCTCAGTGCGAGGATTTAATGCATCGAATTTGTAATCAGCTAGCCTGTTAAAAGCCATCGCGGCCATGCGCGCAAAAATTATAGACAGTATCACGAGGATTGAGGTCATGGGCGTAATTGGGATAGGCGTAGACTCTCCGCTACCACGCGAGGCAAGAACAAATGCTGCTAATGCAAACGGCAAAGCAAATATCGAATGCGAAAAAACAACTAGTTCAGAATATTTGCGTATTAAGGTGAGCGGCATATTCTATAACGAGTAGCTGTTAACAATTTAGTCAGTCAGATCTATTCTCGATCGGACAAGTCGAGTCCGTAGTTAGGCCAAGTTTTTTTACATCGTGTGAAATTCTCATGGAGCAAAACTTAGGTCCACACATGGAACAAAAACGAGCGGATTTCGCGTTTTCCGACGGAAGCGTTTCATCGTGAAAACTGCGCGCCTTTTCTGAATCTAACGCTAAGTTAAACTGATCTTCCCAGCGAAAATTAAATCGAGCGCGGCTCATTAGGTTGTCGCGTAACTGCGCTGCCGGATGCCCCTTGGCAAGGTCAGCGGCATGTGCTGCAATTTTATGGGCAATTACCCCTGCGCGCACGTCTTCTTTGTTCGGAAGGCCCAAATGCTCTTTGGGTGTGACATAGCAAAGCATGGCGCAACCATACCAGCCAATCATCGCCGCGCCTATGCTAGAAGTAATATGATCGTAACCCGGCGCTATATCCGTTACTAATGGGCCAAGCGTATAAAATGGCGCTTCTCCACAAAGCTCTAGCTGCCTGTCCATGTTTTCTTTTATTAACTGCATCGGAACGTGCCCAGGTCCTTCGATCATGACTTGGACATCGTGGCCCCAGGCAATCTTTGTTAGCTCGCCCAATGTCTTTAACTCTGCAAATTGCGCAGCATCATTAGCATCGACGATGCTGCCGGGACGCAAGCCATCTCCCAAGGAGAAAGCCACATCGTAAGCCTTCATGATTTCACAGATCTCCTCAAAATGTTCGAAGAGAAAATTTTCTCGATTGTGAGCTAAGCACCATTTCGCGAGAATAGCTCCTCCTCGAGAGACTATGCCTGTTGTTCGCTTAGCCGCTAGCGGCACATAATCTTTTAGAACGCCGGCGTGGATGGTGAAATAATCGACTCCCTGTTCAGCCTGTTCAATTAAAGTATCGCGAAATACTTCCCACGACAGTTCTTCCGCCACGCCAGCAACCTTTTGTAGCGCCTGGTAAATAGGAACCGTTCCCAGCGGCACTGGTGAGTTGCGGATAATCCATTCCCTGGTCTCGTTTATATCTGCTCCAGTAGAAAGATCCATTATCGTATCTGCGCCGCATTTAAATGCCCATATGGCCTTTTCCACCTCTTCTCGGATATCAGAAGAAACAACTGAGTTCCCGATATTCGCGTTGATTTTTACCAAGAAGTTCCGTCCGATTATCATTGGCTCGTTTTCAGGATGATTAATATTGCACGGAATTATGGCTCTTCCGCGAGCAACTTCGTCGCGGACGAATTCAGGAGTAATGAGTCTAGGAATGGCAGCTCCGAAGCTTTGCCCACGGTGTGAATCTAGCGCGCTGCAAAAGGATTCCTTCATTTGTTCGAGGCATTGATTCTCGCGTATTGCAACGTATTCCATTTCAGGCGTGATTATTCCGCGCCTCGCATAGTGCATTTGCGTAACGTTGCAAGCAGCTTTAGCGCGACGAGGCGTCCTGTAAGCTGAAGGCCTCTTTATGCCGCAGTGGCTGTTTAAAGAACTGTCCGGCGCTAATGAGCCACTGGAGCTCGATACTTCAGTGTCTTCTCTGCCAAGTATCCATGGCAAGCGCAATGGCTCGATGCCCTTCGAAAGATCCGTAATAGAGCTGTAACCTGCACTAAAAGGTCCGCTAGTGTCGTATGTAACAAAACCTGTTTTTGAATTAGTCGCTATGTCTTCTTCGCAAGTGTCAATGCTTATTTCTCGCATCGCCACCTTAATATCGTGGACTCGCCCCGGAACAAAAATCCTTCGCGAAGCTCCAAAGGAAAAGCTTGTTTGATTATTACTTCTGATCGTTTCAGTCACGGCAAATAACGCTTAAGATTAATGCATTTAAAAAATTGACTAGGTGCAGAATCTATAGCACATGTAAAAAGCATTTTTACATGTGCTATAAACAGCAAGCGCGAAGGCACTTGCCAGAAAACAAGAAATACAGTTTGCGGAAAGTAAAATATTTAACTTGCTTTCTGCAAACGATATACAGGTCTGCTTAAAAAAACTCAAATCTCTTAGAGTTATCTTTCATCTCAATTTTGTTGCGAAAGCTAACTTGTTTAACAAAGACATTTCTATTGTGTGCCGATTCGACAGAATTGGCAATTATTCAGTCATTATAGGTGGTTATTTGCATAAACTCGTTGTCTTCCGCAAAAAACTAAGTTATATACAGTAAAAAAACTGCTTTATATTTTTTAACAAGCCTATTAAATCACTCAGGAAGGTCTTATGAGCGACTCCAGTAGATGTTTAACTAAAGCCGATTTAGTTGATGAGATTTATGTCACTTTATCTTTTGATAAGCAAAAAGCTACTGCCTTGGTGGAAGATTATATTGAGCTCATAAAGGACGGCTTGTTGCAGGACGAGAAGGTAATGATTTCTGGTTTCGGCGTTTTTGAAGTGAAGAGCAAGAAGGCTAGGCCAGGGCGCAATCCGCAAACAGGAGATCGTATAGTTTTGTCGCCGCGCAATGTCGTTAAGTTTAAGCCGAGTCAGATATTGCGAAAAAAACTCAATGAAGGCGTAGATGTTGGTTCCGACGACTGCGAAGAGGATGACTGCCACTGTCCAGGTGGGGGTGATTAGCGATAATGCCTTCGTCGCACCAAGGACCGGTGGAGGACATGCCTCAGGGTCCTCGTGAGCGAGTGCTCAATGCGGCTCTTAAACTATTTGTCGAACAAGGTTATTTTAATACCAACATTCCCGATATAAGCCGCGAGTCAAAATGCTCCATCGGTTCAATCTATCATCATTTCTTAAATAAAGAGGAGATTGCCAGTGAGCTCTATAAACTGGGGATTCGGCATTTTCGCGCCGCATTAAACGACTCAGTAGATCAAAATGCAAATTTAGAGACGCAAGTGAGATCCATTGTGTTAGCTTTTTTGCAGTTTGCCGAAACCCATCTTCTTTGGTCTCATTATTTGTGGCTAGCTAGGCATGACGAATTTCTTAATACTGGAGTCGCTCGTCCGACTTCTATTGGTTTTGACCACCTGGGACGGACAATTACTAAGGCCATTAAGAATGGTATTCGCAAAGGCGAAATTGCGAAAATAAATGCCGAAGTTTTTTGGTCGATTCTTTTCGGCATACCACTTAGTTTTATGCGCGACTGGCTAGATGGATACACTAAAAACTCTCCCACTGAAGTTGCGCCGATCATTGCCGATGCATGTTGGGCTGCACTTAAGGGCGTACCCAATTCTTAAGTAGCCCAGGCCGGTCGTTGGTAGGTGCTAGCAGCAGTTGACGCTTATTTTAAGCGTGTCGGCTTGAGTAGGAGATGCAGCCTCAGCTTTTTGAATGATTTGGCGCAACGCCTCAAAGGCTAGCAAAGCGCAGCGCATGCGCACGGGGTAATCCTTAACCCCTTCTAGGGCTACTAGATCGCCGAGGCGTTTTTTGTCCTCTTCGCCGCCGCTTCCATTTAAGGCGCTCTGGAAATCATCGATTAGCTGTTTTAAACGCACAATATCGGCTCCCTTTAATAGATCCGTCATCATAGAAGCCGAAGCCTGACTAATCATGCATCCGCGCCCACTAAATTTTGCCTCAGAAACACGACCGTTAGAAAAGTCTACCCAGAGATGCAATTCGTCGCCGCAAACGGGATTGTTGACAAAAACATTTGGCACGTCATTGCCTAAGCTCCCCCTATTATGCGAGTGCTGAGAATGGTCTAGTATTAGTTCCTGATAAAGATCGTCAAACACGTTAAACCCTTGATTTTTCTACTAGTTCCGCAATGAGTGGACCAAGTCTCAAGGCAGAGCTCAAATGGCTTGCCGCAAGCTTTAATTGCCCATGCAAGAAAGCAACCTGTGGCGATAACTTTCCTTGTGCGATGGATAAAAAGCAATCTTCAGAGGTGGATAATTCGCATCGATTTCTTGCTTGGCCGATCTCGTCATTTGAAGCCCTGCTGTGGAGCGCCATATTATCGAGATCGATGGCGGCTCCCTTTATCTCCCAAGTTTTAGGTGCGCTTCCTTCAAGTGTTACAAAACAAGAGCAACCCATGCCAGACACGATTCCGGCCTCAAGTAAGTGATTCCACTTTCTAAATATATCATCCGCCGATAGCTGCTTCATTACAGCTAATTGATTAACACCTTAGTATGGACTAAATCAATATCCTGTAGAAGTTTTACGCTATTTTCAATCTCCTTAATGGTTTCGAGATTGATTTCCTTTACCTGCTGTAGAACCATTGTCCTCTCGATTAGCAACTCCGAAGAATCCTCTCGACCAGCCATCTTATACGCACATGCCAAAGTTTCCATGCACTTGGTATTTTGCCAAAATGTTAGTCTACATGCAATTTCAGCCATTTGGACAGCCCATGTAGGTTCGCTTAGGTTCGGTGGAGAGAGATAGCTGCGAGCTATTAGTAATGGCGCTCTAGGATCTCTCGGAGCTTCGTACATGACTCGCACAGCTAGTTTTCGTGCTTGTACTACTCGCGCACATTGGAGTAATAGCTCCGCCTTTAGGAGCGAAGCTTCGATTGGCGCATTCTCTGCTGCAAGGACTCTCGAAAGCAAATGTTGAGCGTAAGCCAGGTTGCCTCGAGCAAGTTCAACAGTGCAAATTGCAGTATCGACAGGAGTCGTTTGTGGATCGTCTATCGGAAGTCGCGATTTTAATCGCGCCAGCATTGCGCGTATGTAATCAAAGGAATCTTCGATATCGCCGGCTTCCGCCATCGCGTGGGCTAGGCGCGTAATGACCTGAACATCATCTGGAAAGAATTTAAGACATGATTCAAGAACGCGGATAGCTGAGTTCGGTTGGCTCGTTAGCAGCTCAATCTTAGCGAGTAACAGATAGGCCAGTTTTAATTTCGTATCGCCGCAAACTAACTCCTGTAACTCTTCCTTTGCCTCCATCCATTTGCCAAGCCTATATAGACAATATGCATAATCGAGCCTCGCACAACTAGCGGCACGATGGCGACTATGCGCTCTAAGTCCCTTAAGGTAATGCCTGGAGGCTAGTTCATAATCTCCCTCGCGAAAATAATGGGCTCCCGCGAGCCAGGACAACACCGGAAGAGAATGCCAGTGTTTAACCCATGCTAGCCATGATTTTGGGCTAAATGCGATTGATAAATAAGAAATCTTTTTAGACACTTTGATATTTAATACAACTTTTTTAATCCATTAGGTGGCTTTAGCAGGAGAGCAAACTTCCCGACAAATCCTTTAGTATTGTTATGGAATGGATGCATTAGTCTGTTAAGCAAAAGGACTTAAAAAAAATAATAATAGCTATTAAAAAAAGTCCATGTTCTTTTTAGAAAAACTCCATAAACGACAGATACATATAGCCACCACTAGATACGCTTATGGGGCGTATTCGATTATCGATTCGGGCAATAGCCCAGTGAGTTTGGCAATTAACAGAGAAATAGCCCTTTTGCAGTCTTCGGTAAGCTCCAAGGAGTCGCGATTGGCGTACATATCTAAATACTGGCAGATTTGCTTGTGATCACTAACGTCCGCGTTTCTCTGTAAATTGATACCAACTAAATCCCGCAAAACATCCTGCTTATGTTCTAGCGCATATTTAATAGACGCTCTCAAAACGAATGAGACTTTACTTATAAGTTCTGGGCCCAAATCCTTTCTAATTGCGTTTACGCCTAGTGGTAGTGGCAAACCTGTTTTTTCGCACCACCATTTCCCCAAATCGACTATTAAATTTAAGTTTCGACGTCCATAAGAAATCTGTCCCTCGTGAATAAGCAATAGTGCATCGATTTCTTGCCGTTCTAGCGCAGAAAATCCCACATTAAATGGCTCAATGGAATACTCCACTGTTTTTACGTCTGGAGCTAATTCTCGAAGTACGGCGGCGGCAGTTGTAGTATCTCCAGGAATACCTACGCGCATGTCGTTAATGCTTTCAATGGGGAAAAGAAGTTTAGAAACTAATACTGGCCCATAGCCACGTCCGATGCTAGCTCCATGAGGAAGTATTAGATAATTCTCTCGAACCATAGGGTAAGCAGCTAGGGAAATTGCTACCACATCATGAGAGCAATTAGCAGCTAGGCGATTTAATATTCTAGTGTCGTGCTGAGAGAATTGAAAATTGAGCCCTTTTAGGTCAATTTTTTGCCTGGCAATCGCCCAAAATAAAAAAAAGTCATCCGTGTCCGGACTATGTGCTATCGTGATCACTTTACTTGCAAATTGTTGATATTTATCGCATAATTTCTCTGAATATTTTCTTACATTTGCTATAAGTGGCTTCATGTTTAAAACAAATAGAGAATTTTGCAAATCGTTGCTGTTGGTTGTTATTGTTGGCACCGCAGTGCGTTTTATAGTCGCCTGTGCGCCGGCGCTTCCAGTGCAGGATCCAGAGACTGTTGTGGTGCAAGCGTCTGCTGAGATAGATGAGTCACTGCGCCGGTCTCAAATGCTTGTCGACGAGTCGTCGTCCCAACTAGAATTAAGTCGCAAAATATTAGCAGAGGCAAGAGCACTTATAGAGGAGGCGAGAAGTCGAGAAAAGCGTTGCATTGAGGCGCTTAACAAAGTTCCAAAACGTCGGCCGATTGTGTGTAGGCCAGTGGAAAAGCCAGTAGAGAAAAAGCCCGAAGAGAAAAAGGATGAAGGGACAGGGGTTTTATACTCGCCATCCGATGCGCCCTAATTTGTTTTGATGCCGCGTGAATCCTTATCGCGATAAATCATATAGCTTCCCAGGAAGGATTATTAATTCGGATGAATGTGTGGAGAACCACTCACTGATTCGTTCGATCTGCGACTGCTCGAATGAGATTTACTGTGAGATAGGTTCTGGCTCGGGTGAGCATTTGCTCGAGCTAGGTCGGAGAAACCCAAAGGCGGCTTTCTTTGGTTTTGAACTACGATTTAAAAGGGCTGTGAGAACTATCGAAAAGGCTAAGCGTGATTCTGTCGAAAATGTCTACGTTCTAAGAATGGATGCTCGCAAATTAGATGAAATTTTTTCCAATATTAAACTCTCGGCAGTTTATGTAAATTTTCCAGACCC
This sequence comes from Deltaproteobacteria bacterium, assembly GCA_020845775.1. Taxonomy (NCBI): domain Bacteria; kingdom Pseudomonadati; phylum Myxococcota; class Myxococcia; species Deltaproteobacteria bacterium. Next base: position 3,282 of record JADLFC010000124.1, on the reverse strand, counting down.
ATGGCCAAAGACTAAGCAAAGAAGACATAGAATATTAAATACAGCTTTCATGCACACTTGCTTAGATAGGCTTAAGACGGGCGGCTTTTTATCAGTAAAGACAGATCATGAAGAGTATTTCAAATCGTTCCTCGATTTGGCGAAATCATTTCATAATTTCAGCATATTAGAGGAAACTTTTGACATTTACGGAAGCGAGTTTATTGCTAATAACATCAGTACTGAATTTGAGAAGCTATTCGTGCACCAGGAAAAACCGATTTATTATGCGAAGTTAGTAGTGGTCAGTTGAGCATTCCAGGATGCTTGGGCATTTTAGCCAGCGCGATGAGAGTTCCATATTTTTCGCCGCTTTGCCTTCTATAGAGCGCAGAGTTGCCAGGCAAGCTAATAGCAGAATAACTAGCAAAATTGCTTCGAATACTAAGGTGGTAGAGCCTCGTTCAGCTTTTAATGTTTTTTTTAGCCGAGAATTCATAATGTTGTTTCGACTTGCGCATTTGTTGCTATATTTGTCGGCAGATCTTATGAATATCTTGATGGATTATAGAACAGCACAACGGGCAAGCTATATTTATTATACCGTTTCCAAAAAGTAAGTTAAATATTTTACTTTTTGGAAACGGTATACTAGGCGAAAAATGACTACGTGGAGTTAGAGACCTATGGAGATTACGTTTCCACCTGATGCGATTAGAGTTTTGGATAAGGGCTTTGTGCGCTTAGTGGACTGTATGGGTGATGATTCATCCATAGTGCAGGCAGCGCGGGTTTCCTATCAGACTGGCACGAAGACACTAGAAGCCGACGAAGGGTTGATTCGCTATCTCATGCGCCACAGGCATACGACGCCATTTGAGATGGTCGAGTTTAAGTTTCATTGTCGCATGCCTATTTTTGTAGCGAGACAGTGGATTCGGCATCGCACGGCAAGCGTAAACGAGATGAGTGGACGGTATAGTGAGATGCCAGAAATGTTTTATGAACCGAGCCCCGAGCTATGCACTACTCAGTCGGCGCAAAATAAGCAGGGTGGCAGCGGAACGCAAATAGAGAATTCTGCTGACGTGGCGTTAACATTTGGCGAGATGCAAGCTGAAATATATCAGCATTACAAAGGTTACCTTGCAATGGGTATGCGGCGAGAGCTTGCCCGAGTCAATTTGCCGCTTGCCATGTATACGGAGTGGTATTGGAAGATAGATTTGCATAATCTCTTGCACTTTTTGGATCTTCGGTTGGGCAGTCATGCCCAGTACGAGATAAGGGAGTTTGCACTCGCAATGGCCGAAATAGTGAGCGAGCGCGTTCCAATTACCTGGAGGGCTTTTAATGACTACCGCTTGTGTAGTATGTCTTTTTCCGGCATCGAACTTAGACTTCTCGGAGCGTTGTTAAATGGGGAGGAGTTATCGGATGAGCTGCTAGAGGATGCCATCCCCAATAAGCGAGAAAGGGCAGAATTTATTAAGAAGATTGAGGAGATTCGCTGTTGTGAAGAATGCGATAGTAGTAGAGTCTCTAATGCTTGCGCGAACGCCATTTAAAGCCAAATTTTCGAACCATGCAATGGCTGATGCATTCGATTGCCTCGTCGACGGAATCTGTAAATAAGAGAATGGAGTCATCTTTTGGCGATATGGTTCCGTTCTTTAGCAAGGAGTCCACTATGAAATTGCGAAGAGGTTGCCAGAATTCCGTTCCCATCAATATGACCGGAAAATCCTTTATCTTCTGGGTTTGAATTAGGTTGGCGGTTTCAAATACCTCGTCAAGAGTTCCAAATCCGCCTGGCATTACGACAAAGGCATAAGAATATTTTATTAGCATTAACTTGCGAACAAAAAAATAACGAAAGGCAATCCATTCGTCTAGGTACAGATTGGGTTTTTGTTCGTGTGGTAAGACGATATTGCATCCAATAGATTTGCCACCCATCTCCCTAGCGCCTCGATTAGCAGCCTCCATTATGCCTGGCCCACCGCCAGTCATTACTGTAAGCCCGAGATTTGCCAAACGATTGCCCATGTTGCGCGCTAACTGATAGTACTGACTATCCTCGTTAAACCTGGCAGAACCAAAAACCGTGACGCAAGGCCCAACAGAGCGCAGTTTAATAAATCCCCTCAAGCACTCGAGAGCAATTCGTCCAACTTGGAAGAAATCGTGAGTTGCATGCCTCGGCCCTTCTAGGAAGCGTTCCTCGTCGCGAAGCGGCGTTTGTTTGCCCCAGGGGCGGTCACGTGCATTGGAATCGCGAGTTTGTGATCTATCTTCCATCATAAGACTTAGTGTTTATCATTTAAGAGAAGATATTGTATATTCCTCTGGTGTCCTCTATACCCTTTCCAAAAAGTAAGTTAAATATTTTACTTTTTGGAAAGGGTATTTGTTGTTTATGCCATTTACAAAAAGTATTCTTCTAAATGGTATAAATGGCAATGCTTAAAGATTAGGGGCTATGAAAATTAGCAAAATAACAACTCGCGTTAGATATCAAGAAACTGACCAGATGGGCATTGTCTATTATGCCAATTTTCTCGTCTACTTTGAGATGGGACGAACGGAATATTTGCGAGAGCAAGGGTTGCCGTATTTTGAGATAGAAAAAGCCGAAGTTTATTTTCCAGTGGTCGAAGTAAGCTGTACGTATCGCGCTCCAGCTTATTACGACGATGTCTTAGTAATTCATACTTCGGTATCTGAGGTGCGCGGTGTGACGATAGAGTTTTGTTACAAGGTATTTAGGGAAAGCGACGAAAAACTAATTGTGGAAGGCAATACCAAGCTAGCCTGTGTCAACTCGCAGAAAAGACCTATATCCATACCAGAGAGAATAAGAAACGTTCTTCAATAGGTTGGTAGGTGAATTTATACCATTTACAAAAAGGATTTTTGTAAATGGTATAAAAACACACTACGGTTCCTTAGGGAATCAAATTAAAGCCAGTGGGTGCGTTGGGTGCTGTGGTATCGGAGCCGCTTGGCGGAGGTGGAAGTTTGCGTATTCCGCCCCAAGTACTAACGTATACATAGCTATTATGCGGATTGACAGCTATGGCGTTTATGCCGGTTTGATAAAGGTTATTATTTATGGTTTGCCAAGCGTCCCCGCCATTAGTAGAGCGAAAAATCGTCTTATCGTCGTGGCCCAGAATTCCCAAACATCCGGCATAGATTACGTTTTCATTGTTTGGATCCGTAACTAGTGCGTGTAACATAAAGGACCCCCAACGATCTCTTTTTAAACCTTGGGCATCACCCTTAAACTCAGGTGCCGCC